>JBJOJC010000001.1:0-4426 GCA_046046825.1 Actinomycetota bacterium
TCGCAAGGTCGTGCCCAAGTGTTTTAGCAATCGACTCGTAATGCTGCGAAGCCAAAACCTCTGTTGGTGCCAGCATCGCCGATTGGCCACCGCTATCGGCTACCGCCAACATTGCCCTAAGTGCCACGAGAGTCTTTCCAGAGCCAACCTCACCCTGAAGCAATCGATTCATCGGGTGGGCATTGCCCAAGTCTTCGGAAATCTCATTACCGACCTTAACCTGCCCGTCGGTGAGCGTGAATGGAAGAGACTTGTCGAATTTGACCAAGGCTCCGTTTGCCTGCGCAATTCGAGGGGTGGAAATTTGGTGAGCATTCTCTGCTCGTCGTTTCAAGAGTGATGACTGAAGCACAAAAGCTTCGTGAACGCGCAAGGTTTCTCTGGCCGCTTCCCATTCTGCCGTCACTTTGGGCACGTGAATCTGCCGGATGGCTTGGGTAAGGGAAAGTAACTCTTCCGATACCACAACGGATGCCGGCAACTCATCGTCAAGCTCACCCAATGTGTCTAGCACCACTCCGATTGCACGACCGATGGCCCAAGTGGTCGCCGATGACGAAGCAGGATAAATCGGAATCGGCAGGTCGGCCCAAGCCTTCGCCGCCTCGCCAGAGAGTTCCTCTTCGAAGAGCTCGTAGTCGGGATGAGCCAGCTGAATCTTGTTTTGGAACAGCGAAGTTTTGCCCGCGAAGAGACCTCTAATGCCAGGTTTCAAATCTTTTTGACGCCAACCCTGATTAAAGAAACTCAGACTCATTGAGGCGACGCCGTCGGTGATCCGGATGTCGAGAATCGAACCTTTGCGTCCGGTCATAAACCGCTCACGCACCTCTTTGATTTCGGCGACCACGGTAACCGACTCTCCGATTGGCAACTCGGCGATTGGCGTGAGCTCCCCGCGAGTGTAGTACCTCCTCGGGTAATGCTGAAGCAGATCTGAAACGGTTTTAAGCCCAAGGTGTTTGTTAAATGCCTTAGCCGTGCGATCGCCGAGAAGGCGATCTAACGGGGTAAGTGGCAAAAGCATGATTCAATGCTAAGCATGACCCGTATCATCGCAGGGCTAGCCGGCTCACTAAAACTGACCAGCCCAGCCAAAGTAACCCGCCCAACTTCCGACCGTATCCGTGAAAGCATCTTCTCCAGACTTGAGGCACGAGACCTCATCGACGGCGCTAAGGTTCTAGATCTCTACGCTGGCACCGGCGCATTGGCCCTGGAATCGGCTAGCCGCGGAGCCGCACTGACCTGGATGGTAGAGCGCGATGGCAAGGCTGCAGCCGTTTGCGTGGCGAACCTGAAAGTTGTAGCCAAGGCACTTTTGAAAGAGGAAATCGAGTTCGACGGAAAAGTTGTGAACAAATCGGTCACATCGTTTCTGGCGGCTCCTGGCGAAGCCGAATTCAACCTGGTTTTCATTGACCCGCCATACGAAATCACCAACGACGAAATCGTCGCGGATTTGGAATCGCTAAAGCCAATTTTGAAAGAGGCAACGGTTGTTGTGGAGCGTTCGAGCAGAACCGATGCTCCAACTTGGCCGAAGGGCTACACGCTAGACGACGAGAAGTCGTATGGCGACACAGTGGTTTACTGGCTCAGCGCCTAGATGTGACGTTCGGCTGGGCCGGTGTATAGCTGCTGAGGGCGACCGATCTTGGTGGCAGTGTCTAGGTTTAGTTCGCGCCAGTGAGCGATCCAACCAGGTAGACGACCGAGAGCGAACAACACGGTAAACATACGAGGTGGGAATCCCATTGCCTTGTAGATAACTCCGGTGTAGAAGTCGACGTTTGGGTATAGCTTGCGCTCGGTGAAGTAGTCATCGGAAAGCGCTGCGGCTTCCAACTCCTTAGCGATGTCGAGCAGCGGGTCACTTACGCCCAACTCGGCAAGAACGCGGTCGGCTGTTGCCTTCACGATTTTGGCCCGAGGATCGAAACTCTTGTAAACGCGGTGACCGAATCCCATCAGACGGATTCCATCTTCCTTGTTCTTTACTCGCTCAACGTATCGCTGAACCGAGTCGCCGGATTCGCGAATGTTGGTAAGCATTTCCAAAACAGCTTCGTTTGCTCCGCCGTGTAGCGGGCCGAAAAGTGCGTTGACTCCAGCAGAGATCGACGCAAAGAGGTTTGCCTGGCTTGAACCAACCAAACGAACGGTCGATGTGGAGCAATTCTGTTCGTGGTCGGCGTGAAGAGTGAAAAGTGTGTCTAGAGCCTTGACGATTACCGGGTTCTGGGTGTACTCCTCAGCCATGGTTCCGAAGGTTAGGCGAAGGAAGTTCTCCACCATGCTCAGTGAGTTGTCTGGGTACAACAGCGCCTGACCCTGCGAATTCTTGTGCGCATAGGCAGCTAGAACCGGCATTTTGGCAAGCAAACGGATGGTTGAAAGCTCAACCTGCTCCTGGTCGTGAACATTCAAGGAGTCTTGGTAGAAGGTAGATAGTGCCGAAACACCTGCCGCCAAAACTGGCATCGGGTGAGCGTTGGTTGGCATTGCGTGGAACAGGTTTTTGAGATCTTCGTGGATTAACGTGTGACGACGAATGCGGTCGTCGAACGAAGAAAGTTCTGATTCGCTAGGAAGGTTTCCGTATATCAAAAGGTAGGCAACTTCTAGAAAGCTTTTACCGCCGGCGAGTTCTTCAATTGGGTAACCGCGATAGCGAAGAATTCCCTGCTCACCGTCGATGTATGTGATCGAAGAGCGAGTGGCCGCGGTATTTACAAACCCTTGGTCAAACGCGTTAAAGCCAGTCGAGGCGTTTAACTTCGAGAAGTCGATAACACTGGCGCCGTCAACGGCTGGCAGCACTGGAAACTCAGCTGAGCCTCCAGGATAGTTGAGCGTGACTTTTTCGTCGGACAACTTTTCTCCCTGATTTTTTCTACTTGGTAAAGCCTATGGCATCACGCAGGCGGCGAGCACCCTCGGCTATATCTTCGTCGGTGGCGGTGATTGAGAAGCGAACAAACTTGCTTTCGCCCAAAACGTAAAACGCGCCAGGCACAACCACAATGCCGATTTCGGCCATGCGTTCAACTGTTGCCCAGCAGTCTTCTCCGAGAGTTGCCCAGAGGTACAGCCCTGCCTGACTTTCTGCGACTTCAAAGCCGTAAGCCCTAACCGCGGCCAACAGTTCCTCACGGCGAGCGCGGTAAATAGCTTTTTGGGAGAACACGTGCTCTTCGTCTCCGAGAGCCGCAATCATTGCCCTCTGTGCGGGTTCTGGGGTGTTCAAACCGGAGTGCATGCGCAAGTTGACTAGACCGCGAATAAGGTCGGCTGAGCCTGCTGCAAATGCCGCGCGGTAACCCGCCATGTTGCTCTGCTTAGACAGCGAGTAAACCGCGAGAACGCCGTCGGTGTTTGAACCGCAAACATCTGGATCAAGAATGCAGGGAGTGGTTTTCCCTTCCCAATCTCCCCAACCAAGCTCCGCATAGCATTCGTCGGATGCGACCAGCGCACCTAGCTCACGGCCTCGGTCGACGGCAGCTTTCATTTCGGACTTGGAGAGCACCCTGCCATCTGGGTTTCCAGGTGAATTCAGCCAAACCAATTTGGTGTTCGCTGGCCACTTGGCAGGGTCGTCCTCGGAAATGATTTCAGCGCCGCAAAGAGCAGCCCCAACCACGTAGGCGGTGTAGGCAACGGTTGGCTGAATTACAACATCACCGGGTCCGAGCCCCATCAATAGCGGCAGCCAACTGATTAGCTCTTTCGAGCCGATGGTTGGCATAACCTGCGACACATCTAATCCGACCACTCCCCTGCGACGCGCAAACCACTCGACGACCGCAGCACGAAATTCGATGGAACCAGCGGTGGAAGGATAACCCGGAGCGTTCGACGCAGAGTCGAGGGCGTCTTGAATAATTTTGGGAGTTGGATCTACCGGTGAACCAACCGAAAAATCAATTTTGCCACCAGGAAATTGGGATGCTTTAGCCGCGAATGGCTTCAGACTTTCCCAGGGGTATTCCGGCAGGCGATCGAACACGACTTAGGAAGCCTGTGGCGGGAGAACGGTGATTACCGAGTGGTCGCCGTCGACCTTGCCGAGCTTGGCCGCTCCTCCAGGAGAACCCAGTTCGTTGAAGAACTCAACGTTTGCTTTGTAGTACTCAGACCACTGTGAAGGCAGGTCGTCTTCGTAGTAAATCGCTTCAACCGGGCAAACTGGTTCGCAGGCACCGCAGTCAACGCACTCGTCTGGGTGGATGTAAAGCATGCGGTCACCCTCATAAATACAGTCGACCGGGCATTCTTCAATGCAAGCTTTGTCCTTCACGTCTACACATGGCAGAGCGATTACGTAGGTCACTGTTTCTCCTTTGGGCTTTTCTAAATTTTAACGGTGACCCGACGCACTTTTACGCCAGACACCAGGACGAATTCTCGGGAACATGATTAC
>JBJOJC010000002.1:0-5255 GCA_046046825.1 Actinomycetota bacterium
GTCGTCGATCAGCTGGAAAGCAACTCCAACCGCTTCGCCAAATTCAATGAGCGCGTCTTCGTATTTTCGGTCGCCGCCTGAGGCAAGTAAACCCATGTGAGCCGAGGCAGCGATGAGTGAACCGGTCTTGTCGGCTAGCACCTTGATGTAGTGGTCGATCTTGTTTTCGCCGCCCTGAGGTCCAACAGTCTCATGCATCTGACCTAGGCAAAGGCGCTCGAAAGTGCTCGACTGTAGTCGAATGATTTCGTCGCCAAGGTAAGCGGCAATTTGAGAAGCTCTGGCAAAAAGCAGGTCACCGGTGAGGATAGCGATGTTGTTCCCCCAAACCTTGTGAGCGGTTGGAACGCCACGACGGGTGGGAGCTTCATCCATCACGTCGTCGTGGTACAGCGTGGCAAGGTGCGTGATTTCGGCGACTACCGCTGAGTCGATAACCTCTTTGCGGTTTGGGTCGCCAAGTTGAGCACATAGCAAAACCAACACCGGACGAATTCGCTTGCCACCGGCATCGACCAGGTGACGCGCGGCGTCTTTAGCAACCGGGTCGGTGTGAGTTGTGGCTTCAACCAGACTGATTTCAACTAGCTTCAGTCCGTCTTCAAGTTTCTTCAGCAGCTCGCGGTCGGCAACCGAGCGGAACTGTTTTGGGAGCAAATTCTTCAATTAGGCAGCCTGACCTTTGAAGCCAACGTGGATGGCCACAACACCGAAGTTCAGATTCTTGTAGGTCACGTTTTCGAAACCGGCGTCGATGAGTTCAACCGCAAGGCCCGCCTGATCCGGCCAGGCCACAATCGAATCGGCTAAGTAGCTGTAGGCCTCAGGGGTTTTGCTGAAAAGGCCGGAAACCTTAGTCAAAATGCGCGTTAGGTAGAAGTTGTAAAACTGCTTGAACCCAGGCAGGGTTACCTTGCTGAACTCGCAGATGACCACGCGACCGCCAGGCTTTAGCACGCGAAACATTTCGGTAAGTGCTTTGGGAACATCGACCACATTGCGAAGGCCGAAGGATATGGAAACGGCGTCGACGCTCTGGTCTTCAAAAGGAAGCTTGGTGGCATCGGCAAAACGGAAGTCGAGTTCTGGGTGGCGCTTGCGGCCCTCGGCGAGCATGCCTTCCGAGAAGTCTGTGGCAATAACCTTAACGCCAGGCTTGGCGAACGCGATTGATGATGAGCCGGTACCCGCGGCTAGATCAAGAATGGTCTGCCCCGCCTTTGAGGCAACGCGCTTGGCCACACGCGACCGCCAAAGACGTGATTGTCCTAGTGAAAGAAGATCATTGGTGAGGTCGTAGGTAGGGGCAACCTCGTCGAACATTGCGGCAACTTCCGCAGGTTTTTTATCAAGATTGGCTTTGCTCACCGTATAAGTCTACTCGCGAGCCAGAGCGGGAAAATTGGTTACTTGTTGTCGTAGAAGTAATCGCTCTTGCCAGTGCGGCGAAGGCGAATTGCTCGAACCCCAGCGGTTGCTCCAAGCCCTATCGCCGCTGCTCCCAGAACACCCATGCCGATGTAGGCGGATTCTAGGAACTGGTCTGCCGGAGTTCTCATCTGAGCGCGAATCAGTTTCACATCGATTGGCTGAGACTCGTTTGGGTTGGCTGCTTCTAGTGGAATGTCGGCTTCGGGATCGTTCGATGCAACCACAACGTAATCGGCATCGGCAATGTCAATCCCAGAAAGCGACTGAGCAGTGGCATTTGGGTCGGTGGTTGGATTTTCAGCAACCGGAGGAAGGGTCGGCAAGTCTTCTTTGCGGGGAGGGCGGTGGTGGCCTTTTCCAAGACCTGGAACGGTAATTACCGGAGGGATGATTTCGTGACGCTCGTCGTGATGTTTCTCATCCTCGTCTTCATCGTCGTCTTCATACTCGTCGTCGTCTTGGAAGATTGGCGAAGGAACTGCAACGGGCGCATAAGTCGGGGTTGCGGCATTGGCAGCGAGAGGAGCTCCAAACAGGGTGATTAGCAACACTGAAGCCATTACGCTCGACTTCTTTTCAAACATTGCTGCACCTCCAAACGCCTAGACTCAAATCTGCTCTTGTTTCAAATTTAGGCGTGAGCACTGGGAACAAAAAGGCTTTTTAGCTGGTTCACAGCAAAGACACAGAGAAGGGACAGCCATGACTCGCGTGGTTACCGTTGCCCTTCCGGCCGACCTTGGCTCAAGACTCATCGACCTAGCTCCAGCCAATTCCAACGTGTTTATTCGCGGCGACCAAGGCTTGATCGGCTGGGGCGAAGCCAAGCGTTTTGAGGCTTCTGGCGCAAATCGAATTCAGCAGTTGGCTGCCAGTTGGCGCGAGTATGTTGCCGACCTTGAAATTAGCGACTCCAAGAATGTGCCTGGTTCAGGCCCGGTTGCCTTTGGAACCATCGCCTTCGCCGACGATTCACGCGCTAAAAGTGTTTTGATCATGCCGAAGGTTGTGATCGGCAAACGTGACGACCGCTACTGGCTAACCACCGTCGACGACGCAACAATGCCAGAGGTCACTGCTTTAGGCCAAAACCCGGCCATCTCGGTTGGAGTTGGCCGGCTCGCCCGCGAAGAGTTCGCCGAACTAGTTGACCGCGCAGTTGCCCTGATTCAAGAGGGATCACTCGAAAAAGTGGTTTTGGCCAGAGATTTGGTGGCTGAATTGCCCGAGGGGTTCGATCTTCGCCCGGCGCTGAACCGCCTACTGAATCGTTTCCCGAGCTGCTGGGTTTACTCGGTTGATGGAATGTTTGGGGCATCGCCAGAGCTTTTGGTTCGAGTCTCTCACTCCCAAGTCTCGGCACGTGTGCTGGCCGGAACCGCCGCAAGAGGCACCGACCCGAGCGTTGACCTCGCGATTTCCAAGGCCTTGGCTGAATCACACAAGAACCTGGCGGAACACGAATTCGCCGTGCGCTCGCTGGTTAATGCTCTCGAACCGTTCTGCGATCACGTTGACGCCGACACCCAGCCGTTCAGCCTGCAACTGCCGAACCTCTGGCACCTGGCCAGCGATGTTCACGGCGTACTGAAATCGGAAGGGTCGGTGCTTGATTTAGCCAGCGCCCTGCATCCAACTGCTGCAGTTGCCGGAACGCCAAGGCGAGAAGCGCTTGCGCTGATTGAAGAGTTGGAGCCGTTCGATCGCGGACGCTATGCCGGCCCGGTCGGTTGGATCGGTGCCGATGGCGATGGCGAATGGGTGATTGCTCTTCGTGGTGCTCAGATTGAGGGAAACCAGCTCACGGCGTTTGCCGGTTGCGGTGTGGTTTCCGAATCCGACGGACAGTCGGAACTTATCGAAACCGATTTGAAGTTCCAGCCGATTCTCGGCTCGTTAGCCTAGCTTCACTTCGATGAGCACTCGGCCCTGGTTGCGAAGAGCCATCTCCAACTCAACCTCGGTGTGAACCGGAATGTGAAGCCAGCCGTAGGTTACTGCCAGGGTGGCAAGGTTCACGTTTTGCGGAGTTCTGAAAAGGCGGTCGAAGCTCTCTTTCGAAAGTTGCTTGGCCGGCTCCAAAGTTTCGAAGATGCTGCCACCGTGATCGTTGACTACTACCAGTTGCAAATCGATTGGGCCATCTAGCTCGTCGATTACCAGCGAGCTAGCGTCGTGAAGCAGGGTGAGGTCGCCAATCAGAGCGCGGGTTTGCGCTCTCGTTGCCAGAGCGATTCCGGTTGCGGTTGCCACCGAGCCATCGATTCCGGCCAGTCCACGACTGGCATAAATGTTTAGGTTTCCGGCCTGAGCCCAAACCTCGGCTTCTCGAATCATGCGAGATGCGCCAAGAAAGAGGTTGTCGGTGGCTTGGGTTGCCGCCCAAACCTGTTCCACAATTTCGCGTCGGCCCAGTTTTTCAGAAACCGGAGTGGATAGCTGAATCTTTTGGTCGGCTACGCGCCACGCTTCCAACCATTCGCCATCAACATCAACGTCGAAGGTGACATCATCAACGAACATGCTGGCTCTGCGGGAAACATCGAATAGGCCCATCGAGGCGGAACGAACCACGACCACTTCGATGTGTTCGCTATAGAACAGGCGGTTAATGGTTCTAGAGAGCGTTGGCTTTCCGAACACAATCACTCGGCCAATGCGCGAGGCCAACTCGGGTTGTTCAACCAAAAGTTTCGGGTAACTCAAGATGGCGTTGTCGCCGAAGCGAGCACCTGAGGATGGCTCGGCAAAAATCGGAAGGCCGTAAGCCTCGGCCAACTCAACCGCTCCATCGCCGGAGTTTGCGCCGGCAATCACGACGGTTGAAACCGAGCCGTCGAGAATTGCGAACTCGAGTTCGCGTTCAACCTCGCCGCCCATTGGCACCTGAACCAAAAGCTCTCCCGCGTTTGGTGAACCTCCAGATAGCGGCTCGCGGAAAGCGAGGTTTAGCTGCACCGGACCGGGGCGAGTGCCGCCTAGACCAAGCGAGGCACGGATGGCGGTGGCAACCAGGGTGGCGATATCATCCACGCCGTTGTCTTCGACAGTTGGTGCGTCTACGTCGAAGACCACACGAACTGCGTCGTCGAAGATTCCAACCTGCTTGGTGGTTTGGTTTGCACCAACTTCGCGAAGCTCGTGCGGGCGGTCGGCGGTGAGCAAGATCATCGGAACACCGGAATGGTGTGCTTCCAAAACTGCCGGGTGAAGATTTGCCACAGCGGTTCCCGAAGTGGTGATCACCAGAGCTGGCTTGCCACTGGCCATGGCTGAACCGAGCGCGCTGAAAGCAAGGGAACGCTCGTCGAGTCGAACGAAGAGGTCTGCTCGATCGGCATCGGCCAACTGGCCGGCGGCAATTGCGAGGGCTTGCGACCTTGCACCTGGCGCCAAGAAAATTTGGTCAATACCAGCGCCACTGAAGGCGGCTAAAAGATTGGCGGCAAACGCCTGTGCTGGCGACTCAGGCATTCTTGTCGTCGTCCATGTCGGTTTCCTTTTTGAACTTCTCGGAGAGACGTCTTAGGAAATCAGGGTCGTCGTCGGGGGCAAGTTGGGTTGGTGTCGGCTTGCCGAGCGGGCGTCCTTGAACCAGGTAAAGCAGGGCGCCAAGAATTGGCACACCGATGATTATGAGGATCCAAATACCCTTGCGAAGCACGCGAACTTCACGTGAATTGGCGCTGGCAGCGAACACCGTGGTGAAAACCGTGAGCACCACCCACACAATGACTCCGAGGTAAATAAAACGCATAACTCCAGCCTATGGGTAGCCCTAGACTTAAGCGTATGAAGAATCCACTCTTGGTCTATACCCTTGC
>JBJOJC010000003.1:0-3861 GCA_046046825.1 Actinomycetota bacterium
TAGGCGTTGAGTGAAATTTCAAAGTAGCCGGATTCACCATTGACGTTCTTGTATTGCTCGTCGAAACTCGTGCCACCGACCTTAACCGCAGCCGCCAAAATTTCGGTGACGTGGGCAATGAGTTCCCTGGTCTTGGCTACCGAGAGTGAATTCGCCGGCTGGTCGTAGTGAAGTTTGGCCCGCCAAAGAGCTTCGTCGGCGTAGATGTTCCCAACGCCGCTCATTAGTTGCTGATCGAGCAAAATCTTTTTAATGCCGGCCGTGCGGGTGCGAAGTTTTGAAACCACTACCGCTTCATCGAAATGCGGATCAAGCGGGTCGCGGGCAATGTGTGCTGCGGTCACCGGAATCGTCTCGCCAGTTTCGTCGGCGGTAGTAACTAGATTGTCAATCGCCAGAGATCCAAAGATTCGCTGGTCGACAAAACGCATTTGATATTTTTTGCCCGACTTTGAGGTGAAGTGAAGAATTACTCTGGTGAGCTTGTCTGGTTCAAAGTCAGGAGTGCGAACCAGCATTTGCCCACTCATTCCAAGGTGCCCAACCAGAGCCAGCGGTTCGGTATCGAGAGGCATCCACAAAAACTTGCCTCGTCGAACTACCGAGCGGATTTTTGATCCGCTGAGGGTGTTCACAAAATCAGTTGGGCCAGGATGGTGTCGCTTGAGGCTTCTGGCATCAAATATTTCAACGTCGTCGATGGTGGCGCCGGTAATAAATTCGGCAAGTCCTGCTCGAACCGTTTCGACTTCGGGTAATTCTGGCATTAGGAGAGTTTGGCTAGTGCTGCGAGAGCGGCTTCGGTTTCGGCGTCGCGTTTACTTCGTGCAGAGCCTACGAAAATGCGACCGTTCATCATCAGACTCGCGGTAAAGGTGCGATCGTGATCTGGACCGTCGTGAGTCATCGTGTATTCAGGTGCAGGCAGACCAAGCTTTGATGCAAGTTCCTGCAACTTAGTTTTTGGTTCTGAAGCGTTGAGTAGACCAGCTGGGTCGGCCAGCAGCGGAAACACGTGAGCGCGAACAAACTCGGTAGCCGAATCGATTCCGGCCGAAACATAGATTGCTCCAAGTACGGCTTCGAAAGAGTCGGCTAATAGATTCGGTTTGGTTCGACCGCCGGTGCGTTCTTCCCCAACGCCCAAACGCAACGCTTCACCCAGGCCGAGTGCACCCGCAATTGGTGCCAGAGCTTTAGCCGAAACCACGGCATTCTTGAGTCGGCTGAGTTCACCTTCAGAAAGGTCGGTGAACTTTTGGGTGATATACGCGGAAACAACAAAACCCAGTACCGAGTCGCCTAGAAACTCTAGACGTTCGTTACTGGGTTGATTGCCGTTCTCGTAGGAGAACGAAGTGTGAGTAAGTGCAAGTTCAAGCAACTCTGGTTCGATTTTTACACCGAGCCGAGCCTGAAGCTCGCCAAGACTCATTTAAGCGTCTGCGACCTTACGGCCCTTGTACTCCATGAATAGTGCGTTGCCGGCAGAGTCTTCTACAACCTTGGCGCGGTGAGGCAGGCTGTAAACGGTCTTACCGTTCACAACGGTCTTCACTAGGGTCATCTCAGCGGCTTTCCACTGCGAACGACGTGCGTGGGTACGGGCGCGGGATAGGCGTCGTTTTGGTACTGGCATTTCTACTCCATCAAGTTCTTCAGGGCGTTCCACCTCGGGTCAACCGGGGCTTCGTGCGCATGTTGCGGATTTTCTTTTAGCTTCGCTCCACATTCGACGCATAGACCTTCACAGTCGCTGCTACAAATTGGTTGGAACGGAAGTGAAAGCACTACCGCATCTCGGACAACCTGTTCCAGATCAATTGATTCATCTGAAATGACTAGGTCATCTTCGTCTGTTAAAGAATAGGCGAAAAGTTCCTGAAATTCCACATCAACCTCTAGTTCAAGTGGATCTAAACATCTAGAACACTCGGTTTTTGCCTCAGATTGAACGTTTGCCGTAACCAAAATGCCTTCGTGGACGGATTCGAGGCGTCCGTCGATGTCGATTTCGCCACCTAGTGGAATCGCGGCAAAGCCATTATCCAAAGCCTCAGGAGCTGGGAATGTTAGTTCGACTCGACGAAGCGAACCCGCCTTGTGCATGAGATCGTGAACTTGAACAACGTATGGATTTGACACATTAAGCCTTTGCCTTGAATCCGCGAATTACCGCGGCTGGAACGTATTTGGTGATGTCGCCGTGAAGCGCTGCAACCTGCTTGACCAAGCTCGACGAAATGTGGGTGTTGGCTGGATCTGATGGCAGGAACACGGTTTCAATTCCGGATAGGTCGCGATTGACACGAGCCATCGGCAACTCATATTCAATGTCGACGCCGGTTCTGAATCCTTTGATGAGAACGTTTGCGCCAAGCTGTTTCGCATAGTCGGTCAGCAGGCCAGTTTCCAGAGACGAAACGGTTACGCGGCCAAACAGATTTCTCTCGATTAGGGAATCGGTAACCATTTGAACGCGCTCTGCGAGGCTGAAAAACGGTTTCTTGCCAGGGTTGTGAACCACAACCACCTCAAGGTGCGCAAAAACCTCAAGGGTGCGCTCGATGATATCGAGGTGTCCTAGGGTGATTGGATCGAATGAGCCGGGGTAAACGGCAAGCTTGCTCATGTATCTAGGTTAGTTGGTTACTAGCTCTTGCTGATATTTTCTTTGGCTGCTTGATCGAGACGGTCCAAAGTTTCGGCAAGCGTAGGATGCTTTTCGAGCGTTGGGTCACTTGTTAGCAACTCCCCTGCGGCCACTCGCATTCGACCGATCAGGTCGGCGTCACGAATAACACGCAAGAGTTTCAAACTCGAGCGCGTACCCGATTGATTCGCTCCAAGCACGTCGCCTTCGCCGCGCAACTCGAGGTCAATTTCACTCAGGCGGAAGCCGTCGAGGGTGCCGGCAACGGCGTTCACGCGCTCTAGGGCGAGAGTTCCTTCTTCGGCGGTGGTAAGTAGTAGGCAAAGTCCCGCGTGCCCGCCTCGACCAACACGTCCTCGGAGTTGGTGAAGCTGTGACACTCCAAATCGATCGGCATCCAGAACCACCATGACCGTGGCGTTTGGCACGTCGACGCCAACCTCAATAACGGTCGTGGAAACCAGCACATCGAGCTCTTTCGCACCAAACGCAGCCATCGTCGAAGCCTTGTCTTCGCTAGACATTCGACCGTGCAATAAACCGATGCGCACTTTAGAAAAAACCGGCATTGCGGCAAGATTTTTTGCAATCGTAACTGCGGCGGCCATCGGGATTCCCGGCTCGCTTGCCAGTTCGTCGCCTTCCTCGATTTCGGTTTCATCGATGCGTGGGCAAACCACAAAAGCTTGGTGTCCTGCCGCCACTTCCTCGGCAATCCTCTCCCATGTTCTCGCCACAAGTGCCGCCTGATTGAATCGCACCACGTGACTTTGAATCTCTTTACGACCTGCTGGCAGTTGGTCGAGCGTGGATATATCCAAATCCCCAAAAACGGTGACGGCGACGGTTCGCGGAATCGGCGTTGCCGTCATAGTTAGAACGTGAGGCGGAGTCTTTCCTTTGAGTCGAAGAGTTTCGCGCTGGTCAACTCCAAAGCGGTGTTGTTCGTCGACAACTACCAAGCCGAGATCGTAAAACTCAACCTTGTCTCCGAGGAGTGCGTGAGTGCCAACCACGAGCCTCGCCTTTCCAGAAACAATTTGGAGTAGGGCTCGCTTGCGGTCGGCAGTGTTTTGCTGACCGGTGAGCAGAGTGAGCCCAAGTTCATTCGCTAGGTCTTGCCCGAGTGTTTTAGCAATCGACTCAAAATGTTGCGAAGCCAAAACCTCGGTTGGGGCCAGCATAGCCGATTGGCCGCCGCTATCGGC
>JBJOJC010000004.1:0-2950 GCA_046046825.1 Actinomycetota bacterium
ATCTCGCCGGTTATGACTCATTCAGCCCTGGTGCCTGGTTCGACTCGAAGCAGTTGGTTCCGTTTAGCGTGAAGCTAAACGAATTCCGAGCCACCTTTGATCTTCGCAACAAGACCAACATCGGAACCCCGCTGGATTTTGAGGCGTTTGTTTCGCTTCGAGACACACCAAACGGCAGTGCCGAAAAGTCGAAGATTAGGGTGAACTACCCGCTCGAGGCACCTGGAGCCAACATCTACCTCACTGGAAACGGTTATGCACCGGTGCTCACCTTCCGTGATGCCGATGGCAACATTTCATTCTCCGGTGCAGTGGTTTACATGCCTCAAGACGCCAACTACACCTCGCTCGGTGTGATCAAGCTTCCCGATGCCAAGCCAAAACAGTTCGGCGTGATTTCGTTCTTCTACCCAACCAAGGCCGAGCTTAAAACCGGCGCGTTCACTTCCGGATACCCGGCACCGGTTGATCCGCTGCTATCCATGAACGTTTACGTTGGCGACCTCGGTCTCGACAACGGCATCCCTTCGAACGTTTTCGAACTTTCGGTTCACGGCCTAAAACAGGTTGCCGGTGGAAAATCGGGAACAAAACCGATCAAGTTGGAGCTTGGTAGTAGTGCGGAACTTCCAAACGGCCTCGGCACAGTTACCTGGGATGGCTTGAAGCGCTTCGCATCGCTCGACATCGACTACAACCCGATGCAAATTTGGGTGTTGGTGTTCACGGTGCTCGCGTTCTTCGGCTTGTTCACATCTTTGCTGATTCCTCGTCGACGAATTTTCGCGCGAAAGACCGAAACCGGTTACGAACTGGCTGCCATGGCCAAAAACGATGACCCGAGACTGCTCGGCTTGTTGGAAGAGATTTCTGAGGATTTGAAAGTTAGGAAGAAGTGAAAGACGTACTGCTGAACCCGGTTCTCGATGGTTATGCGCTCTATGCCATTTACGGAGCGATGGCTCTATACACGGTGGCGTTCCTAACCTTCGTTTGGCACCTCTCACGCTTGTCTTCAACCGAAAAGAAACTTCGCAAGACCGCTGGTCAGTTGGAAATAGCCGGGCTCACCATCACCGTTTTGGGTTTCTTGCTCCACGGTGCCGGAACCGTAATGCGCGGAATCGCCGCGGCGCGTGTGCCATGGGCCAACATGTATGAATTCTCGGTCTCTGGCTCGCTCGTCATCGTTGGTATTTTCCTGGCCGCCTGGTTCGTGAAAGAAATTCGAGTCATCGCGGTTTTGGTAACCGGCTTTGCGCTTCTGGTGCTCGGCTCGGCAACCACACTTTTCTACGTTCAGGTGAAAACCCTGATGCCGGCGCTTCAGAGCTACTGGCTAGTGATTCACGTGACCGTGGCCGTTTTGGCAACCGCATTCTTCAACATCGCCGCTGCACTTTCGGTGGCTTACCTGCTCCGCAGCTGGGGTTGGCTGGAGAAGTCGAAGTTACCCATTGCTCAGATCGCGAAACGAGTGCTCACGGTTTTCCCAGAGTCAAGAAAGCTAGAGCAGCTTTCCTACCGCTTCAACGTGATCGGGTTCATGCTCTGGAGCTTTACCCTGGTCGCCGGAGCCATCTGGGCCGAGCGTGCCTGGCACCGCTTCTGGGGTTGGGACACCAAAGAGGTTTGGACCTTCATCATCTGGACCATCTACGCCGGGTACCTTCACGCCACCGCCACCCGTGGCTGGACCGGCGCTCGCGCAATTTGGCTATCGCTGGTTGGTTTTGCCGCGGTGATCTTCAACTTCACCATCGTGAACCTTTTCTTCAAAGGTCTTCACGTTTACTCCGGTCTCAAATAAGTCGGTAGCAGCGCTCAAAGCGTTCAAGCCACCAGTCGGCTCGGTGATCTTCGGCAGCAAAAACCTGCAACTTGCTCTCATCAGGCACCACGCGCCTTACCACGAGCAATCCGTCTTCGGCTATTAGCGGCTCCTTGGTAACGTCACCGATAAACATCGCTGACGTGCCTAAAACGCATTCGTAGGTCAAATCTGACAGCGCACCGGCCAGATGCAAACCCATGCTGATACCGACGGAAGTGTCTAAAGCACTTGAAACCACCACCGGCAAACCGGCTTCCCGAGCGATGTCGAGTGTGCGCCTAATTCCGCCCAGGGGAGATGTCTTTAGAACCAGGATGTCGGCGGCTCCTGCCAGGGCAACGGCTAGCGGGTCGCTGACTTTTCGCACCGACTCATCGGCGGCAACTTTCACGCTGTCGCTGTATCGGCGAAGCAGATGTTTGAACTCTGCCAATTCGGCGATTGTTCGGCAAGGCTGCTCGAAGTACTCGAGCTTGATGCCGTTCTCCAACATCATGCCAACCAGCGAAATTGCTTCGCTAACCGTTAGCCCACCGTTTGCGTCTAAGCGAATTTTCGCGTCCGGGTAGGTTTGCCACACTTTGATGATTCGGTTCAGGTCGTCTTGTAATGCCTGCCCCTTTTCGGCGACCTTAATCTTTACGGTGCGAAACTTGCCGAACGGCTTTAGAGCTCTTTCAACATCGTTGGGGCCAACCGCCGGAAGTGTGGCATTGATGCCGATCTGAGTTCTGAGGAGTGGAGGCAGGCTCCCCGAGGCAAATTCGATAGCAGCGTTCAGCCAAACCGCGGCCTCTTCATCTTCGTATTCCAAAAACGGCGACCACTCGGCCCAACCGTTTTCGCCTTCAAACAAAAGTGCTTCGCGAGTTTGGATTCCTCTGAAGCTCGTGCGTAGCGGCAGGCTCACTACTCGAGCGCTGGCGAGTAGATCCGACAATTCAGGTCTGGCGGTCACGTTGTTAGTCTAGGAGTATGGCAAATCAGGTTTCCGAAATTTTCGACGCTCAGGTTTGGAACGCTGTTCCAGGTTTTGAGCAACTGACCGACATCACCTACCACCGCCACGTTTCGCTGGGTGTGGTTCGCGTTGCGTTCAATCGTCCTGAGGTTCGT
>JBJOJC010000005.1:0-7181 GCA_046046825.1 Actinomycetota bacterium
ATAACAACCAATTTACGCCACAATTGAGTACTGATGGCTAAAGACAGCAACGCATCCACCAAGGCGGAACTTTCCCCCTTTGTCGTAATCTCTAGGCAAGATTGGGCAGAACTCGGACGCACTACGCAACAGCCGCTCACTGCAGAAGAAATCAAGCAGATTCAGGGCCTCGGTGATGTGCTCGATATGCAAGAAGTTGCCGATGTTTACCTGCCGCTGAGCCGCCTTCTTAACCTTTACGTTTCTCAGACCCAGAATCTCCACGACAGCGAAGCTAAGTTCCTTGGAGAACGAGCCAAGCGGGTTCCATTCGTAATCGGCGTTGCCGGTTCGGTAGCAGTTGGAAAATCAACCGTCGCTCGATTGTTGAAGGAACTGCTCAGCCGCTGGGAGGGCACCCCAAAGGTTGCCCTAGTAACCACCGATGGTTTTCTCTACCCAAACTCCGAACTTGAGCGCCGAAACCTTATGGCTCGAAAGGGTTTTCCAGAAAGCTACGACCGCAAGGCTCTGCTTGAGTTTGTTAGTGAAATTAAGTCGGGTGAGCCAAAGGTTCAGGCTCCGGTTTACTCGCACCTCGCCTACGACATCTTGCCGGATGAGTTCATCACCATCGACGAACCCGACGTGTTGATTATTGAGGGCCTCAATGTTTTGCAGACCCCGGAGAAAGACCAACCTCTAACACTTAGCGACTTCTTCGACTTCAAGATTTACGTCGATGCCGAGCCAGATAACATCAAGCACTGGTACTTAGAGCGGTTCAAGAAACTTCGCGCCGGCGCATTCACTAACCCGAAAAGTTTCTTCCACCGCTACGCCGAATTGGAATTGGAAGATGCGTTAGCCACCGCCGAAGGTTTCTGGGAAAACATCAACCTGCCGAATCTGGTCGAGAACATTGCGCCAACTCTCACAAGAGCAACTCTGGTTTTGCAAAAAGGCACCGATCACTCGGTTCAGCAGGTTTTGCTTCGAAAGTCTTAGCTGCGGCAGCGTGAGCGTTGGTCGGCCAATCGCTTCTGCTCGGCTCCCAACTCTTTTTGACTCCTCGAGAGATTACTTAAAGCGGTGGCAGCTTCACGATTCACCGAGCCAGCCGCAGTCGTGGCGCTAGCCAAACGGCCTTCCAAGGATTTTAGATTGTTCGCTTCAGCCTTTGCCTGCGCCGCGTAACCACGAGACAAAGAGGGCGAACTAACCGAGTTCTTAACAACAAGAGCCCCAAGATCAATGATCTTTTTCTTCGACGCATCGCGCTGTGCAGCCAAAGCATTCACATTAGCGTTCGCGGTGTTGAGTTTGCCCTGAGCTTTGTTGTATTTCTGCTGGTCGTCATTCACTCTGGTCTGGCGCTGGTTCACCTGGTTTTGCTGGCGCTGGATCGAGCTATTCTCGCTTACCGTGCAGGTGCGAGTGGCAGCGTTGGCATCATCGACGCCAACAAAGAATCCGAACCCGGCCGCAAATAGTGCCAAGACAACTAGCCACGCGACTGTTCTCTTAGTGTTCATGATTCCCCCGTTTGTTCTTACTTTACCGCTAGTTGCTTTTCAACAACTCGAGCAATTCGATCTGCCCAGCCCTGTGCCTGGCCCATTTCGGCAGCCTCAACCATCACGCGAATAACCGGCTCGGTTCCGCTGGCGCGAAGTAGCACGCGCCCCGTTTCGCCGAGATCGGCTTCAGCTTCTAGAACGGCCGCTTGAACCACTTCGTCTTGAACGCGAGTTCGGTCGACGCCCTTTACATTGATAAGAACCTGAGGGTAGATGTCGATTTGGGCGGCCAGGTCTTTCAAAGACTTGCCTGAGGCAACAACTTCCGACATGACGCGCATTCCGGTTAGCACGCCATCGCCGGTAGTCGCGAAGCGGCTTAGGATCACGTGGCCGCTCTGCTCACCGCCAAGGGTGTAGCCGTTTGCGCGAATTTCTTCAAGAACGTAACGGTCGCCAACGCTGGTTTCCAACATGGTGATGCCAGCTTGCTTCATGGCAATCTTCAAACCGAGGTTGCTCATTACCGTGGCCACCAGGGTGTTGCGAGCAAGTTCGCCGCGTGACTTCATGCTGAGTGCCAAAATCGCCATAATCTGATCGCCATCGACGATTGCGCCGGTGTGGTCAACCATTAGGCAGCGGTCTGCGTCGCCATCGTGAGCTACCCCGGCATCGGCCTTGTGCTCAAGAACAGCGGCCTGAAGAGCGCTCAGGTGAGTCGATCCGCAGCCCTCGTTAATGTTGAGGCCATCTGGGTCCGCGCCAATCACAATCACCTTGGCTCCGGCATCGCGGAAGGCATCTGGGGAAACGCTGCTGGCCGCACCATTGGCGCAGTCAACCACGATGGTTAGTCCATCGAGTTTGTTTGGCAGTGACTTTAGAAGGTGAACCAGGTAACGGTCTTCGGCATCCGCGAAGCGAGTTACGTGACCAACTGCAGCACCGATTGGCATCAGCGGTTCGAGTTCGAGAGCCGCTTCAATTGCGTCTTCAATCTGATCATCAAGCTTGTGGCCACCGGCGGCAAAAATCTTGATGCCGTTATCAGGGGCTGGGTTGTGGCTCGCCGAAATCATAACGCCAAAGTCAGCGTCGAGGTCGGCGGTGAGGAAGGCAGCGGCTGGGGTTGGAATCACACCCGCGTCATAAACGTCGATGCCAGAGGAAGCTAAGCCGGCCGCAACAGATGCCGCCAGAAATTGTCCGGAGATTCGTGGGTCACGAGCCAAAACAGCTTTAGGTCGTCGGCCTGCCTTGCGAGCATCTTCGCCGAGGACGTGGGCAGCGGCCTGAGAAATTTTGAATGCGAGTTCAGCGGTGATGACCCCATTCGCGAGTCCGCGAACGCCGTCGGTGCCGAATAAGCGAGCCATAAGGTTAGGCTACCTGTGCCAAGAAGGCTAGGTAGTGATTAACGCTTCGAGAACTGAGAAGCCTTACGGGCCTTCTTTAGACCGGCCTTCTTGCGCTCGATGACACGTGGGTCGCGCTTTAGGAAGCCAGCCTTCTTTAGGCTTGGGCGGTTGTTGTCGCGGTCGATCTCGTTCAATGCACGAGCGATACCCAAACGTAGAGCGCCAGCCTGACCCGCAGTGCCACCACCGGTGATACGTGCCACAACATCGTATGAACCTGAAAGCTCAAGGATGGTGAATGGGTCGGTGATTAGCTGCTGGTGAAGCTTGTTTGGGAAGTAGTCGGCAAGTTCGCGACCGTTTACCTTGATGGTTCCGGTGCCTGGAACTAGACGAACGCGAGCAATTGCCTGCTTGCGACGACCTAGGCCTGCGCCTGGAACGGTTAGTGGGCCACGAGCCTTTGCAGCTGGCTTCTTTGCGGCTTCTGGAGTCTCAGACGAGTAAGCAGTTACTTCTGCTACTTCTACAGCTTCGTTGTTAGTCATTTAGATAATCCTTGTTTACTGTGCGACCTGGTCGATTACGTACTGCTGTGGCTGCTGTGCAGCGTGTGGGTGCTCAGCACCGCGGTAAACCTTTAGCTTTGAAAGCTGGTTGCGACCAAGAGTGTTCTTTGGAACCATTCCAGCGATCGCCTTTTCAACAGCGCGCTCTGGGCTCTTCTCTAGAAGCTCGGCATAAGTGGTAGCGGTTAGACCACCTGGGTAGCCAGAGTGGCGGTAAGCCTTCTTCTGTAGAAGCTTCGCACCGGTTAGGGCGACCTTCTCTGCGTTGATGATGATTACGAAGTCGCCGTTGTCCATGTGGGCAGCGAAAGTTGGCTTGTGCTTTCCACGAAGCAGCTTAGCTGCGGTGGTCGCTAGACGGCCTAGAACAACGTCGGTGGCATCGATGATTAGCCAGTTGTTCTGTAGCTCGTGAGCCTTTGGTGAGTAAGTACGCACTTTGAATTGCCTTCTTGTTTTGTGAAAAGTTAGCAGGCTGGTAGATAACCAGCAACAAGGGTCAAGTTTAGCCTGAAATACCGCTTCAGGTCAAACTCTAATTATCATCAA
Source organism: Actinomycetota bacterium (assembly GCA_046046825.1). GTDB lineage: Bacteria > Actinomycetota > Actinomycetes > Actinomycetales > Microbacteriaceae > Rhodoluna. Next base: position 3,979 of record JBJOJC010000005.1, read on the forward strand.
GGGTTCTCATGCGCTGAGTGAGTTCAGCCTGAGCCGCAAGTTTCGATTTAGCTGGGTAGTTGATCTTGATTAGGGTCAGCCCCTGAGGCGCTTGAACCTTGTAAGCGTGCTCGTTTCGCTTGCCCTTTAGCGCCTTGCGAATTTCTGGAGCAGTGGTTCTTCCGGACCCGGCCGACATCAGAGCACCAACCACCGAACGAACCATGTTGTGGCAAAAGGCGTCGGCTTCAATCTCAATGTCGATAACGCCGTTGGACCGGCGCTTTACGGAAATTTCTCGAAGCTCGCGAATGGTGGTGGTGCCGTCGCGTTCTTTGCAAAATGCGCGAAAGTCTCGAAGTCCCATGAACTCTTTAGCCGCTTCAACCATTGGATCAACTTCGAGGTGCCAGAGAATCTCCAACATGTAGCGGGAGGTCATCGGGTTTGGCGGAACGCTTCGATCAGCGATGCTGTAACGGTACCGACGACTGAGCGCCGAAAAACGGGCGTGGAAACCAGGATCAGCTTCCTCAAAAGAAATAACTCGAACATCAGGATCAATGATTCGATTTAAACGCTCGGCAACTCCGTGACCACGACGAATTCGCTTCAACTGGTCTGGGGTGAGGTCTAGGTGAAGCACCTGCGCCTGAGCGTGAACGCCTTTGTCGGTTCTACCGGCAACGCGCATTCGATAGTCTTCCGCATCCTCGCCGAAGATCTTCACCAAGCCGGTCAGGAGCTCTCCGGCCACGGTTCGTAGGTCGTCTTGTTTGGCAAAACCGTTAAAGTCGGTGCCATCGTAGGCCAGATCCAACCTAAAGCGAAAGCGCCCATCAACCGGTGGGTTGACGGGCGCTTTCATTAGCTTTTTTAGGCTTCTTCAGCAGGAGCTTCCGCTTCTGCCGCTGGAGCTTCTTCCGCAGCTGGAGCCTCTTCAACGGCTTCTGCCGCTGGAGCCTCTTCAACTACTGCTGGTGATTCGGTAGCCTCTGCCTCAACAGCAGCTTCATCGGTTGCTGCCTCTTCAACTACTTCTTCAGCAACAACTGGAGCAGCCGAAGCCTTCACAGCGTTTTCAATCTTTGGCTTCTTGTTCACTAGCTTTGGTGAAACCGGCTCAAGAACAAGCTCGATAACCGACATAGGAGCGTTGTCGCCCTTACGGAATCCAAGCTTGGTGATGCGGGTGTAGCCACCTGGACGGTCTGCAACCAAAGGTGCAACCTCAGCGAATAGCTTGTGAACTGCGGTCTTGTCCATTAGCTGGGCAAGAACACGGCGACGTGATGCTAGGTCTCCGCGCTTTGCGAAGGTTACTAGACGCTCAGCCAACGGACGAAGACGCTTTGCCTTGGTCTCGGTGGTCTCGATGCGACCGTGTAGGAACAGCGAGGTTGCCATGTTACGAAGCATTAGACGTTCGTGAGAAGGTCCTCCACCTAGTCTTGGGCCTTTTGTTGGGGCTGCCATTTGTTTCTCCTATTAGGTTTCTAGGCGGGCCGGCTTACGCCTGGCCTTCCTCGTCAATGTCGGTGAATGTTGCATCGCTGCTACCAGCGCTGAAGTAGGTACCTTCAAAGCCTGGAAGCGAGTCGCGGAAACGCAGACCCATCGAGTACAACTTGTCGCGAACTTCGTCAACCGACTTCGAACCGAAGTTGCGGATGTTCATCAGCTGGTCTTCGGTTAGGTTGGTTAGCTCGCTAACGGTGTTAATTCCTTCGCGCTTCAAGCAGTTGTAGCTGCGAACGGTTAGCTCTAGCTCTTCGATTGGAGTGGCTAGTTCTGGAGATAGCGAGAAGTCAGCAACAGCTGAGCCCATCTCAATACCTTCAGCTTCGGCGTCGAGGCTTGCAGCCAAACCGAATAGCTCAACCAGGGTCTTACCGGCAGAAGCGAAAGCTTCCTTTGGCTCGATCGAAGACTTGGTCTCAACGTCAACAACTAGCTTGTCGAAGTTGGTGAACTCACCGGCACGAGTTGCCTCAACACGGTAAGAAACCTTTAGAACTGGAGAGTAGATCGAGTCAACTGGGATTAGACCAGCTTCTTCGCTACCGTTGCGGTTCTGGCTTGCCTGAACGTAGCCACGGCCACGCTCGATGGTTAGCTCAACTTCGAACTTCGCCTTTGCCGAAATGTTGGCAATAACTAGTTCTGGGTTGTGAATCTCAACACCGGCAGGAACTTCGATGTCCTTAGCGGTTACAACACCGGCTGCGCTCTTCTTTAGGTGAGCTACAACTGGCTCGTCGTTGGTCGACGATACGACAAGGTCCTTGATGTTTAGAAGGATCTCGGTAACATCTTCCTTCACACCATCTAGCACGCTGAACTCGTGTAGAGCACCGTTGATGCGCACGTGAGTCACGGCAGCACCTGGGATCGACGATAGTAGGGTGCGACGGATGGAGTTACCTAGGGTGTAACCAAATCCTGGCTCTAGTGGCTCGAGGGTGAATACCGAGCGGTTAGGTGCCTGGACGTTTTCCTTTAGTTCTGGACGCTGGCTAAATAGCACTACTTGTTTCCTTTCATCTAGACATCCACTATTTGATGTCTATTTGCGTTCCCATTCAGTGGCCACTGAATGAGCTTTGGAGTTGTTAAAACTGGGGTTTTGGAAAGACTTCGAAGCGTTAGACGCGACGACGCTTTGGTGGGCGGCAACCGTTGTGTGCCTGTGGGGTTACGTCCGAGATCGAACCAACCTCTAGGCCTGCTGCCTGAAGTGAACGGATTGCGGTTTCGCGACCAGAGCCTGGACCCTTAACGAAAACGTCAACCTTCTTCAAACCGTGCTCCTGCGCCTTGCGAGCTGCAGCCTCTGCTGCCATCTGCGCTGCGTAAGGGGTTGACTTACGTGAACCCTTGAAGCCAACGTCACCTGATGACGACCACGAGATTACGGCGCCGGTGGCGTCGGTGATCGAAACGATTGTGTTGTTGAAGGTCGACTTGATGTGAGCCTGACCAACAGCAATATTCTTTTTGTCCTTCTTGCGAGGCTTGCGTGCTCCCGCTGCTGCCTTAGGTGCTGCCATGAGATTTCTCCTAGATTCTTAAAGTTTGTGGGGGCTCTCGTGATTAACGAGCAGCCTTCTTCTTGCCGGCTACGGTACGCTTTGGACCCTTGCGAGTACGTGCGTTTGTCTTGGTGCGCTGGCCACGAACTGGAAGACCCTTACGGTGGCGAATACCTTCGTATGAGCCGATCT
>JBJOJC010000006.1:0-2505 GCA_046046825.1 Actinomycetota bacterium
ACATCAACCACAACCAGATAATCAACCCCGGCTCGCTCTAGGGTCTTCGCAAAGTGAATTGCACCGTGCCCGTAGGCATTCGCTTTCACAACACCCATCACCTTGGCTCCGGCTGCTCGGGCGCGCATCACGTCGAGGTTATGAACAATTGCGTCGAGATTGATTCGAAGTGTTCTCACTCGGCCACCACCATTGCAACAGCCATCCCGGCATCATGACTGATCGAAAGATGAAACTTCTCAATGCCAGCTGCACGCACAGTTTCCGCGGTCAGGCCGAAGGTCTGGATTTCGGGCTTGCCCGACGAATTTTTTGTAATTTCAACCTCGTGCCAAGCAACTCCGTCGGAGCCGCCGAGCGCCTTGATTAGCGCCTCTTTGGCAGCAAAGCGTCCGGCAATGGTTTTGATTGGAGCATCAAGTTCCGAAGGCAAAAACAGGCGGTCAAGAAGTTTCGGTTGTTTCGCAACGTGCTCTTCGAACCTGGTGATGTTCACCAGATCCACACCAACGCCAACGACCATGATGTTTGGTTACTCTACCGTCACCGATTTTGCGAGGTTACGTGGCTGGTCAACGTCGAGGCCCTTAGCCTCTGCCAATGCCATGGCGAACGCCTGAAGCGGAATCACGGTGAGGATTGCAGCAAACAGTTGCTCGGTTTGCGGAACAAAAATTACGTGCTCCGACCACTGGCCAACTTCGGTGTCGCCCTCTTCGGCAATCGCAATAACCTTGGCACCGCGAGCGCGGATTTCCTGAATGTTCGAAATCACCTTCGGGTGAAGGCTGTCTTCGTCGCGAAGCGAAGGAACGATGACGATGACCGGCTGGCCCTCTTCGATAAGGGCAATCGGGCCGTGCTTCAGTTCACCCGCGGCAAAACCTTCAGCGTGAATGTAGGCAAGCTCCTTGAGCTTTAGAGCGCCTTCCATGGCAACTGGGAAGCCAACGTTGCGTCCAAGGAATAGCACAGACTTGGCATTTGCCATTTCCGCGCCAAGTTCTTTCGCTTGAATAAGTTCTTTGATTACAGTGCTAACCAGCGCTGGAACCTTTAGTAGTTCGCGTCCAAGTTTTTGTAATTCGGCAGACGGAGTTGCTCCGCGAACCTCGGCTAGGTAAAGCCCTAGCAAGAAGCCAGCCGTGATCTGAGCAACTAGCGCCTTGGTTGAAGCCACAGCAACCTCTGGGCCGGCGTGGGTGTAAATGGTGGCATCCGACTCACGGGCTAGAGTTGCGCCCTGGGTGTTGCAAATTGCCAGCACTTTGGCGCCGAGGTCGCGAGCATAGCGCGTAGCCATAAGGGTGTCCATGGTTTCACCAGACTGCGAGATGGCAACGATCAGGGTGTTCTTGGTCACAATCGGGTCGCGGTAACGGAACTCGTGAGAAAGCTCCACCTGCACCGGAATACGCGACCACTTTTCGATACCGTACTTGGCGATGTCGCCGGCATAAGAAGCAGTTCCACAGGCAACGATGATGATGCGGTCGATGTTGTTTATGTCTGCGGCCGAAAGACCGTCCATCTCAGGGATGGTTACCTTTCCATCAGAGTCGAGGCGACCCATCAAGGTGTCTGCAACCGCTTGCGGCTGGTCGGCAATTTCCTTAGCCATGAACGAAGGCCAACCACCCTTGCTGGCAGCCGAAGCATCCCAGTCAACAGTGAACTCTTCGGAAGTAACCGGTGAGCCATCGAATCCGATTACGTCAACCGAGTCGGCTTTCAAAATCACGATTTCGTCCTGGCCAACCGAAATAGCACGCTTGGTGTGTTCAACGAAAGCTGCGACATCGGAGCCGAGGAAGTTTTCGCCATCGCCCAGACCGATTACCAGCGGTGCGTTGCGGCGAGCCGCCAAAACTACGTCGGGTTGATCCTCATGAACCACCAGAATTGTGAAGGCTCCGTGAAGGCGGTTTACCACAGTGCGGAACGCTGCCACCAAGTCGCCCGACTTGTCGTACTCGCGGGCGATCAGGTGCGCAGCAACTTCGCTGTCGGTGTCTGAGGCGAATCGGGTGCCAGCCGCCAAAAGCTCGGCCTTCAACTCGGAGAAGTTTTCAATGATTCCGTTGTGGATGAGCGAAAGCTTTTCGCGGGTGCCACCAAGGTGTGGGTGCGCGTTTCCGTCGGTTGGTGCGCCGTGGGTTGCCCAGCGAGTGTGGCCAATACCAATGTTTGCCGGAGCAAGTGGGTGCGCGGTGATCTCACCAATCAGGTTATCGAGCTTGCCAGCCTTCTTACGGGTCTCCAGGCCGGTGCCGGTAATTACCGAAACACCTGCCGAGTCGTATCCACGATACTCAAGGCGTCGAAGCCCACCCAGCAAAACATCTACCGTTGATTTCGGGCCTACGTAGCCGACAATTCCACACATAACAACCAATTTACGCCACAATTGAGTACTGATGGCTAAAGACAGCAACGCATCCACCAAGGCGGAACTTTCCCCCTTTGTCGTAATCTCTAGGCAAGATTGGGCAGAACTCGGACGCA
>JBJOJC010000007.1:0-9941 GCA_046046825.1 Actinomycetota bacterium
GGCGTCGGTCTCAGGGTTTTCGTATACGACTACGACGATGATGAGGGAAACCCCCGTCGTGGCGAAATCATCAACCCAGTACTTACTCTCGGACCAATTGAATCTGGTCCGGCGGATGAAGACACCGAGATTGAGGGCTGCCTTTCCGCACCTGGCGAACGGTTTCCGCTAAAGCGAGCCGAAGAGGTTTACATCACGGGGGTCGATTTAGATCAAAACAAGATTGCATTCAAGGCAACCGGCTGGTTCGCTAGGATAATGCAACACGAGTTCGACCACCTCGATGGTTTTCTTTACCTAGATCGCCTTGCAAAAGAGTGGCACGAGGAACGAGCGATGATGATTCGAGAACGTGGTTGGGGTAAGCCAGGAATCAGTTGGTTGCCCGGAAAGGACAATCTAGAAGACTAGGCGCATCCCCGCGGCAACAGCGGCGGCGGCAACAACCACAACAATAAATGGTGCTTTGAGTTTTAGTAGCCCTGCTGCTACCAATAACGCCAACAGGCGCTCATCTAGGACCAGTACCTGAGCTTCACCAGACTTTGACGCTGACGTGAAAGATTGCACCCCCACGAGACCGGATAGTAAACCAATAGTTAGGTAACCGGCCAACTTGCTAAGCGACTTGGACTCCAGAAGTTTCTTCGGCAATAGATAGCCAAGCATTTTCCAAGAAAATACTCCAAACGATGCTGCGATGACCGCAAACCAACTGGTCATTGCCTACTCCGCTCCAGCCAGAATCCAACTAAGACGGCTAGACCAGCTCCAAGTAGCACTGGAGGACCAGAAGGAAGAACCAGAGAGAAAATTAGGCTTCCCAGGATCGCAGTAGCAGCAATTGCAGCTCCAACAGATTTTTGGATGCGCGGCCATACGAGTGCAAATAAAGCAGCTGCCGCAGCAGCGTCGAGCCCGAAGGTTTTCGGGTCACCAATTTGTTGCCCGAGAAACGCACCAAGAATGGTGGCTGTGTTCCAAAACACGAAGACCGAGATACCGGTTAGCCAAAAGCCTTTCTTCTGCTCAGTCAGCGTCTGTCGCGATGTCGAAACAGCGGTACTTTCGTCAATGGTCAATTGTGCCGCCAGCACTTTGTGAAACCCGCGAGGGCCTAGATTACTCGCAAGACTAAGTGCGTAGAAACCATTTCTAATTCCAACCAGCCAGGCCGATGTTATTGCGGTGGAGAGATCCGAAAGCCCAACAGCGACGAATGCAAATTGCGAACCACCGCTAAACATCAAGGCGCTCAAAGCAATCGTTTGCCAAATGTCAAAACCGGCCGTTATCGACAGTGCTCCGAAAGAGATACCGTAAACACCGGTCGCGATACCAACACTTACCGCTACGTTGGTAACTTTTCCTTCACCTAAACTCACAGGATTACCCTACTAAGGGCAACAGCCAGTTGATTGCGAGTTAGGAAATCCCCCGCCTCGATAAGTTCGTTGATTTGTGAAGTAACTCTAGATTTAGCAATGTCGAGAGCTCGGGCGCTTTGAAAATCGGTCACGCCACTTAAGAAAGCCTTCAAGATAGTTCTCTGCTGCTCTGTTATTTCTTCCAGGAACATCATCAACCTGGCATTCGCTTTGGGAAGCCCGTGTGACTCCTTGCAAAACTCAAGAAACTCGGATTCGACTAGATAGTCATGCCTGGAAATTACTTTTAAGAGAGCCAAAAGCTCCTTTGCTGGTGTGTCTTGCCCAACAAAATCGGTTGCCCCGGCGAGTAGAGCGTGGGCTCTAGCCTGATTGGAGTAGAAAGCACCACTTACCAATACCTTGGCGCTATTTCTTGATTCTCTGAGGGTTTCGACTAGCTTCGTAACGTAACTAAATCCAGCAAATCCGTGCTGCACTCCGGCGACAATAAGCACATCCACCAGATAGTCGGAAGTTCTAAGGACTGCCTGATTTGGATCAGATTCTTCGAATACGACCTTCAAATTTGGCTGAGAGCTAAAGAGCATCGACCTGCCAGCTCGAACCAGCTCATTGCTGTCGATTAGCCCAATTCGTATCTCACTCATAGTGGTTATCGGGAGTTTGCGAGGGATTTCAAGTTTGGGAAGATGGCCGAGAGAGTAAATCCAACACCAGGAACCTTGGTGGCTTCAATCCGGCCGCTGTAGATTGCTGCGCGGTCTCTCAAAGCCGCCAAAGTGGCTCCATCGAATTCAGATAACAAGGCCTCTAAATCGTCTTGAACCGTGTATCCGTCGACAAGCTCACCAAGCGACAGTTTCGCCCGATTGATCAACTCGATGCCGTTGTCTTTGACCAAAACCTGCAATCCATCCTCAACCCACAAGAAATTGACGCTGATCTCGGTGCCAACTGGCGCGTGCTTGCGCACATTCTGAAGAGATTCAAAAACAATCTTGTAAACGCAGAGTTCCATTCCGGCGTTCAACGCAAAGCTTGACCCCTGTTCCTCGATTACGGTGTTGTATCCAAGTTCGCGGTGCGCAATAGACAATTCGTGTAGATCAGAAATCTTGAATGTAGCTAGCTCGGAAAAGATGCTCGAATTTAGATAGTCGTAAAGCCTTCTGAGCTCGCTTTGAGCGTCTCTGGAGGCTTCCAATGCCCGAACCAAAGCTCGGTCTGCCGCTAATGGGTCTGCCTTAATGGCGTAAACCCCACCTTCGGTCACACTCACCGCAGCGGAAACTTTCTGAACCAACAGCTCGCTCAAGTCTTTGGCGATTTCCAAACGTTCATTTTGCTTTGCCACTTCAAGGCGGAGTCGGTCTCCGCTAATACGAGCAACCGCTTGATCAAGCGGAGAGCCAATGTGTTCGATCTTCAAGAAGGTAAGCCGGCCGGTTGTTGCGGCAAGCGCGAAAAGCAACAGCGCAACAACTAGCACAACAAGTAAAGCATTCACTCTTACGAGTTCAGTAGTAGCGGAACTCGCCACTAAATCCTGAACTAGTGTTCCTTCATATCCAAGGAACCAGCCTAGAATTCCTGCGGAAATCGCTAATGACACTAGGTTTAGTTTTCGCACTGTTTTAGTTCCGAAAACGCCAATCAAATAAATCAAAACGGCAAGGAACAAGATTTGTAAAACCGGACTAGCGGTAACGGTGCAAAGTAAAAAGCTGGCAATTGGCAGGATAGCTATCGAAACCCACGCGTACTTTCGACTGAAGACTAAACCGACAGAAATCGCTGCTGTGAAATACAGCCCCGTGAATTGATTACTGAGAAGTTCTGATCCCGCAGAAAAAAGCGAAATCATTGCGGAAAAGAGAATTATGGGAAGCCAATTGCGGTCGAGAATCCAACGAATCATGTGCTGGCCTCCGTTTTCTGGACCTTGGCTCCCCGGCTTGGACTCGAACCAAGAACCTATCGGTTAACAGCCGATTGCTCTGCCAATTGAGCTACCGAGGAAAGTTGCTTTCGCAGCCTCTAACATTACCAAATTTTCTAGCGTTTCGCTCGCAAGTCGATCAGCTCGGTATCAAGTTCGACCAATTTCCTTGCAATGAGCTCTGACTGTTCCTCATTCTTAGCGGCTTTAGACTGCCCTAGCCCTTGAATAAGCACCTGTTTCTCAAACTCAATCGTGGCGATTAGTGAACTTCTAACAACACCAGCGGCGTAACCAGCGACGTCACCGCCAGGCATCACTGGCAGTGGAGTGAGAATCAATTCACGCCAAAGTGAAGCCATTTCCGGTTCCAACTCTTCGGCAACTTTTTGAGTGAAGTTAGGTTCGGCGAAAAACTTTGCAATTACTTTTGCAATCACCGCGTGACGAGGCGCCGAGAAGAACGAACGGAAGATTCGCTTCATGGTTTTTTCATCGAGTGCATTAGGAATTTGAGCCACGACTTCAAGTAACCAGCGCTCGCGACGATTTATTGGGTCGGCCAGGTTGACCGGCGGAAGTGACCCCATGTTAGATAGTGCAAGATCAGGTGCGATGCTTCTAGGAACGATCGTTTCCCGACGCACTCCCCTGGCGGCTTCGCTCACCATCTGGTTCACAGCGGCTCGATCAACCAGGGTTAGTTCGGAAAGATGCTTTTCGTAACTGGATCGCAAAACACTGTCTTGAATCTCAGCAAGAATCGGAGCGGCAGCGCGAACCGCAGCTACCTGGCCCTCTCGGCTAGCCAAATCAAATTTCGCAATAGACCGCTCGATTGCAAATTCAAGAAGAGGACGCTTAGCTGCAATCAGGTCGACGATGGCAATATCACCGCGAGCCTTACGGAGATCGCAAGGATCAAGTCCGTCGGGGCCAATGGCGATAAAGGTAAGTGCGTTGAACTTTTGCGCCGAGGCAAAGGCACGCATAGCGGCTTTTTGTCCAGCTTCGTCGGGATCGAAATTGAAAATAACTTCGGCCGGCTTGGCCGCGTCGGCGACCAGGATTCGGTTCAAAATCTTTATGTGGTCGTCACCAAAAGCGGTTCCACAGGTAGCTACCGCGGTTGTAATGCCGGCTAGGTGGCAAGCCATCACGTCGGTGTAACCCTCAACCACAACTACCTGTTGTGACTTTGAAATCTCACGTTTGGCTAGGTCTATTCCGTAGAGAACACTCGACTTGTGGTACACCGGGGTTTCACTGGTGTTGAGGTATTTAGGACCCTGATCGTCGTCAAAAATCTTTCTTGCCCCGAAACCAATGACCGCATTGGTGCTGTCTCGAATCGGCCAGATCAGACGCCCGCGAAAACGGTCGTAGGCGCCCTTTTCCTTCTTGCTGGCCAAAGCGGCGGTCACTAGTTCATCTTCAGAGAATCCCAAAGACTTTAGGTGCTCGGTCAAAGCCGACCAACCTTTGGGTGCCCAGCCAACCCCAAAGTGCGCTGCCGCTGCCTGATCAAATCCTCGGCCCTGCAAGAACAACCGACCGGGTTCTGCTTCAGGGTCTGCCAAACGATCCTCAAAGAACTTAGCTGCAAAAGAGTTCGCCTCTAAAACGCGTGCCTTTATGGCGTGATTTGGGTTTACCTCACCGCCCTCTTCGTAATTGAGGGTGTAACCAACGCGGGCTGCCAGTTTTTCAACGGCTTCGACAAAATTTAGGGAATCAATGCGATTTAGGAATTGGAATAGGTTCCCGCCCTCGCCGCAACCGAAGCAGTGCCAAAGATTCTTGGTAGCAGAAACTCCAAACGAAGGTGATTTCTCGCCGTGAAAGGGACACAGACCCTTGAACTCACCGTTGCCGCTAGCCTTAAGTGCAACGTAATCGCTAACGACGTCGACGATTGAAACTCGAGAGAGAACTTCATCGATGTCTGACTGAGGGATTCTTTTAGCCACTAGCTTGCACCTCCTACAAGACGTTGGTGCAGATTTACGGCCGCTTGATCGGTCAGACACGCCACCTGATCCACAATCACCCGATGTTTGCTCTGTTCGTCACTAGCATTCGACCACGCCAGAGTGCAATAACTGTCTAGTTCGGCTCCGTTTGCCGCTAAAAGCGCATTAGCTAATTCGGTAAGCAGTTCTCTTTGACGCTCATAGTATGGACGCCTTGATTCGTGCGACATGAGGAACGAAGAAACCAAACCTTTAAGGACGGCAATCTCCGACTCGACTTCCTTGGGAACAATCACATTGGCGCGGTAACGTGCAAGAGAGCCAGAGTACTCTTCGACTGTGGCATCTACTGCTCTCGAGACAAAAGAGCCGATTAGAGCGCTGGTGAGGTTTTTCAAATCACCGTGTGAGCGATCGGTGCCGTCGAACACCAGAAGCCACTCATCAAGTTGTTGAAGGCGATTTAGCGCTGCATCCAGGTCGTCGGCGTTCTGTGAAGAACCAGCCCACGAAACCATATCGGAAATGAGTTGCTTTCGGAATTCCGGACGACTAATTTCGTCGAGCTTTATGAAGCCCTCGACAATTGCGTCTTCATAATCGTGAACCGAATATGCGACGTCGTCGGCGAAATCCATCGTTTGAGCTTCAACGCTCTTTTGGCGCTCAGGCGCACCGATTCTCATCCAATCGAAAACCGCGCGATCGTCGTCGTAGACACCGAATTTGCTCGACTGTGTTCCCCCGCCATCGTCAAAAACGCCATTCTCTCGGGACCAAGGATACTTGCAGGCTGCGTCTAGGGCTGCTCTGGTTAGGTTTAGGCCGAGGGGTGAGCCATCCGCTGAGAAAACCTTTGGCTCGATACGGGTTAGCAGGCGAAGTGTTTGGGCGTTTCCTTCAAAACCACCAAAGTCAGCCGACCATTCATTTAGAGCCTTCTCGCCATTGTGACCAAAGGGCGGATGTCCGAGATCGTGAGCAAGACAGGCCATGTCGACTAAGTCGGGATCAATCCCAAGAGTCGATGCCATTTCACGTCCAATTTGAGCCACTTCAAGCGAATGAGTTAGGCGAGTTCTAGCAAAGTCACCCGATGATGGTGAAAGCACCTGAGTTTTTGCTCCCAATCGACGAAGTGCCGATGAGTGAAGCACTCTGGCGCGGTCGCGGCTGAATTCGTTTCGGCGCTGAGTACCACTTCGATTCTCAGTGAGCATTCGCTCTTCATCAAACAGGCCGTAGCCAATTGGAGGGAGACTAACCACCACTCACCCCAATTTCCGCTTCAAGGAGTACCGAAGCGCTGGCGGTATCAAGCGTTCGGGACTGCAGCCAGTTTTCCGGAAGGGAACAAACCTTGGCGCTACCGAGACGGCCTCGAGGCCCTTCAGCTTCGTCGCCGGGAAAAGGCTCCGAGCGTTCAAGAGTAGAGAGTATTTCGTCCATGTGGCTTAGGGATTGCACCTGTGCAAGCGAGGCACGGAATTCGCCGCCAACCGGATAGCCCTTGAAATACCAGGCAACGTGCTTTCGAATGTCTCGACAAGCGTGGGTTTCATCTTCGAAGAATTCAACCAAAAGTTCGGCATGACGTTTGAAGGCGTCGGCCACCTCACCAAGGTTAGGCTGAATCGGATTCACCGCGGCATTGGAGTTTGGGTTGGCCAAATACTCATCAAAAGCGGCCTGAAGGTCCCCAAAAAGCCATGGACGACCCAAGCAACCCCTTCCAACCACAACGCCGTCTACGCCGGTCTCACGCATCATTCGAATCGCATCGGCGGCCGACCAAATGTCTCCGTTTCCGAGCACCTGAACGTCTGGTAGGGCTTCACGTAATTTGGCGATTGAATCCCAGTCTGCGTTGCCACTGTAGTAATCGCTTGCCGTTCTGCCGTGAAGCGCAATGGCTGTGACCCCAGCATCTCTGGCTGCCTTACCGGCATCAAGGTAGGTCAGGTGATCGGCATCGATGCCTTTGCGCATCTTGATGGTTAGCGGAATGTCGCCGGCCGCGCGAACAGCCGCAGTCACGATGCTAGAAAATAGGTCTGACTTCCAAGGAAGCGCAGCTCCTCCGCCTTTGCGAGTTACTTTCGGCACTGGGCAGCCGAAGTTGAGGTCGATGTGGTCGGCCCGATCTTCAGCAACCAACATGGTTACAGCTTCGGCAATAGTCTTTGGGTCTACCCCATAAAGCTGCACCGAACGAATGTCTTCACTTTCGTGATGACCGACCAAACGCAGAGACTCTTCTGTTTTTTCAACTAGAGCTCGAGATGTAACCATCTCAGACACGAACAGCCCACCACCGAACTCTCGGCAAAGCCTACGAAAAGCAGTGTTAGTGATTCCGGCCATAGGCGCAAGCACAACGGGAGTTGCAATGGCAAGTTTCCCGTATGTAAGTGCTGGCTTCTGGCTGACCTGGGTCACGTTTAGCCGAGAAGTCTTTCGGCAAGGTAACCGCGAAGCTTATCGAGAGAAACGCGCTCCTGCTGCATGGTGTCTCGCTCGCGCACGGTTACCGCTTGGTCTTCAAGGGTTTCGAAGTCGACGGTAATACAGAACGGTGTACCGATTTCGTCTTGGCGACGGTAACGGCGTCCGATGGCACCTGAATCATCGAAATCGATGTTCCAATAACCACGAAGTTCCTGTGCCAAATTGCGTGCAACCGGCGATAGTTCTTCGTTACGGCTCAGGGGAAGAACCGCTGCCTTGATTGGAGCCAAACGGTAGTCAAGGCGAAGCACGGTACGTACGTCTACCCCACCCTTAGTGTTTGGCGCTTCATCCTCGTGATACGCGTCTACGAGGAATGCCATTAGCGAGCGGGTTAGGCCGGCGGCCGGTTCGATAACGTATGGCGTCCAGCGCTCGTTCTTGTTCTGATCGAAGTAGCTGAGGTCTGAGCCCGATTCACGAGAGTGAGTGGTTAGGTCAAAGTCAGTTCGGTTTGCAATACCTTCTAGCTCACCGAATTCGCTTCCAGGGAAACCGAACTTGTACTCGATGTCTACGGTTCGCTTGGAGTAGTGCGAAAGCTTTTCCTTAGCATGCTCGTAAAGTCGTAGATTGTCTGGATTGATTCCAAGGTCGGTGTACCAGTTCATGCGCTGTTCGATCCAGTAGTCATGCCACTGCTCGTCGGTTCCTGGTTCAACAAAGAATTCCATTTCCATTTGTTCGAATTCACGCGTGCGGAAAATAAAGTTTCCCGGGGTGATTTCGTTACGGAAAGACTTACCGATCTGACCGATACCAAACGGCGGCTTCATGCGAGCTGCACCAAGCACGTTGGCGAAGTTCACGAAGATACCCTGAGCGGTTTCTGGGCGAAGGTAGTGCAAGCCTTCTTCTGCAGCAACCGGGCCTAGAAAAGTCTGTAGAAGGCCATTGAATGCCTTAGGTTCAGTCCAAGAGTCTTTGCCACCACAGTTTGGGCAGGCGATGTCGGCCATGCTTCCTGGGGCGCGACCCTTCTTCTCTTCGAATGCTTCCTCAAGATGATCCTGACGGAAGCGCTTGTGGCAGCTAGTGCACTCGATCAATGGGTCAGAGAACTCTCGAACGTGCCCTGAAGCCTCCCAAACCTTGCGAGGAAGGATTACCGAAGAATCAAGGCCAACAATGTCTTCGCGGCTTTGAACCATGGTTCTCCACCACTGCTTTTTGATGTTCTCTTTAAGTTCCACACCGAGTGGTCCGTAGTCCCAGGCGGAACGACTGCCGCCGTAGATCTCTCCAGCTTGAAAAACAAATCCGCGACGTTTCGCGAGGGAAATTACCGAATCTAGACGGTTTGGGGTGGCCACTTGAACTCCATGTTTCTATCGGTCTACTGGATGTAAACCAATGTGTGTGCGAAGTCTCAATTCTACTTAGAAGCCGGACCTTTTGGGCTGTCGATTGCTTTGCCGAAACGGCGAGAGCGATTGCCAAACTCCACAATTGCCTGCCATAGATGCTCTCTGCGGAAATCCGGCCAAAGAGTTTCGTCGAAAGAAAATTCAGCATAGGCGGATTGCCAAAGCAAGAAATTGGAGGTTCGCTGTTCGCCGGATGAACGCAGGAATAGATCAACATCGGGGAGAGAAGAAGTTTGGAGATATTTTTGAACGGTCTTCTCGGTAACGCTACCCGCACGGAGCTTGCCACTGGCAACGTCATCGGTTATTTGATTGATGGCGTCGACCAGTTCAATTCGTCCACCGTAATTGACGCACATCGTTAAGGTAAGGGTTTTGTTTTTGGCGGTAAGTTTCTCAGCGTCCTGCAGTTCTTGGATTACGCTTGCCCAAAGTTTTGGGCGTCTGCCAGCCCAACGAATTCGAACACCCCAGCCGTTTAGCGTATCTCTCCTGCGCTGCAAAACCTCTCGATTGAAACCCATGAGGAACCGAACTTCCTCGGGTGAGCGTTTCCAGTTCTCTGTTGAGAACGCATAGACGGTTAGGTATTTCACCCCTGCTTGAATTGCCCCTTCGACCACGTCGAGCAATGCTGCTTCCCCAGCCTTGTGACCTTCGACACGAGTGAGTCCGCGCTCATTTGCCCAGCGACCATTTCCATCCATCACGATGGCAACGTGCGATGGCACTTTCGAGAATTTAGGTACGTTCGACATGTTGT
>JBJOJC010000008.1:0-4634 GCA_046046825.1 Actinomycetota bacterium
GTCTGGAGTAACCGAGAACTCATTCTTCCAATGCACTTTCTTAGCCGGAGATTTATGCACCACAGGCTTCTTCAATGGTTTAGGCGCACCCACCAGTTTCCAGATTTCACGCCCACAAACTTTTGCGGCATTTCCGCTAACCAAACCGGAGTGTTTTAGGCGACCAGCTTGACCGCCCACGCTGGAACAACTGGCAGCCTGCGCCGGCTGGGTGATGTTTACGCTCTGAAAAACCAGTGCTAGCGAAATCAATGCAGAAGCAAAACCTTTGATCATCCGCCGACGATAGCCGCATTCACATTTACGTTGGAAAAGTTATTCACAGTTAAAGCAACAAACCCAATCGAAATTCGATTGGGTTTGTTATTGGTTGCGGAGGCAGGATTTGAACCTACGACCTCCGGGTTATGAGCCCGGCGAGCTACCGAACTGCTCCACCCCGCGGTGTGAGTTCAGTTTAGCACGAAACCTGCGCTACTTGCCAGCCGCCTTTTGAGCGGCTTCAATTGCGGTCTTCAAAGCCTGGGCAGCCTTACCGTAGGCAGCCCAGTCGCCGGCACGCATTGCTGCATCCTGGTCGCTAAGTGCCTGCTGCGCGGCGGCTAGTGCCTTGGCGAGGTTGGAGACATCTGGTGTTGTTCCGCCATCAACTGGAGGAACGACGACCCCTGAACCAAACAGGCTGTTCAGTGCTCCCTCGAGAGTGTCTTCGAAGGCAATCTTGTCGCCGAACATCACCAAGACCTTTTTGAGAAGCGGGAAGCTGGTCTCACCAGTCGATTGAATGTAAACCGGTTGTACGTAGAGCAAGCCACCGCCGACTGGAAGAGTCAGTAGGTTTCCACGAAGCACCTTGGTTGAACCCTGCTGAAGCAGGTTCAGGAGGCGAGACACTTCTGGGTCGGTGGTGAAAGAGTTCTGCACCTGACCAGGACCTGGAACCACCGAGTTCTTAGGCAAGGTTAGTAGACGAAGTTTTCCGTACTCAGGGTCAATTTTTCCAGAGACGTTACCGGCATCCGAGTTGGCGACAAGATAACCGGTCAGTACGCTGCGGTTAGCTTCACCAGTTGATCTGGGGATGAAGCCGGTGTAGAGCGAGAAGTCAGACTTGTCGGCTCCAGGTGCCTGCATAGTTAGGTAGTAAGCCGGCTGGAACGACGAGGTGTTGGTGTCGCTCGATGGGTCGTTTGGCACCATCCATGCATCCTGTTGAGAGTAGAACGCACCTGCTTCAGTTACGTGGTACTGGCCCAGAATTCCGCGCTGAATCTTGAACAGATCGGCTGGGTAACGAACGTGGCTAAGCAGCGCACCGGACATCTCTGAAATCGGAGCGATGTTGCCTGGGTAGGCCTTCATCCAGGTTTTAAGGATTGGGTCTTCGGTGTCCCAGGCGTAAAGCTTGACCGAGCCATCGTAGGCGTCGACGGTTGCTTTTACCGAGTTGCGAATGTAGTTGATGTCTGGGCCGGCAACACTAATCGATGAGTCGGACGCCGCTTCCCCGTAGTTCTCAGCACGTGAGTAAGGGAACTGAGACGAGGTGGTGTAGCCATCGACGATCCACTTGATTCGACCATCGACAACGGCTGGATAGATGTCGCTGTCGAGGGTTAGGTATGGCGCTGCAGCTGCAACACGCTCAAGCGGGTTTCGGTCGTAAAGGATCTGCGAAGAATCAGAGATTGCGTCTGACAGCAAAAGTTGTTCGCTCGAGAACTTGATGGCGTAAGCGAGACGCACGTACCAGTTGTCTAGCTTCGGACCGCCGTTACCCGAGAAGGTGGTGTAGGTCTGTTCAGCGTTGTCGGCGCCACCTGGGTAATCCATTTCGCGGTCTTTGCCGGTTCCACCAACGATTGAGTAGCTTGGTGATTCTTCACCGAAGTAGATGCGAGGTTCGTATTCACCGAACTGGCCTTCGGTTGGAATTCCCTTCTGGAGGAAAACTGGCTGGCCATCACTGTCGCGCTGGTTTCCGTAGGCAGCAACCAATCCATAACCGTGTGTGTAAACCAAAACGTTGTTAAACCATGACTGCGATGAACCCAGACCACTTTGGTTTAGTTCACGAGCGGCGATCACGGTGTCTTGAATTTTGCCATCAAGGGTGTAGCGGTCAACGTCTAGGTCGTTGGTGAAGTTGTAGTACTGGCGGTACTGTTCCAACTGTCGGAACGAGCTAGAAACCAACATTGGGTCAAGGATTCGAATGTTGGCCGTGGTGTCAGCGTCATTTCGAAGGTCTGCCTCAGAAGCCGTGGTTTTAGCGTTGTACTCGATGGTCTCAACCCCGTCTAGTCCGTAGGCATAGCGAGTGGCTTCGAGGTTGCGCTCAATGTATTCGCTCTCCAGGGTGCGCTCGTTTGGAACAACCTGGAAGGTCTGAACCATCCAAGGGTAGACGCCGCCAAGAATCATGGAACTGACCACCATAAGGCCGGTTGCCAATAGCGGAAGACGCCACTTGCCGATGAACCCAGCAACTAGGAATAGCAGAGCAACAACGACTCCGATACCGGCGACAATTTGAAGACCTGGAATCTGAGCAAAGACATCGGCGTAAGTTGCGCCGGTGTAAAGACCAGAAGCGCTGGTCAAAGTTTTGTACTGGTCAAGCCAAATTGAGGCAGATTCAACCAATAGGAATAATGCGGCCAGAATCGAGATCTGAATTCTTGCACCCTTTCCAATTTGAGTGTTCTTTCCAGCGAAGCGAAGGTTGCGGTTGATCATGTGAACGAAGGTGATCGCGAGAGTCGTGATCAAAAGGAGGGTCGATACGAACGAAACCGCCGAGCCTAAAAATGGCAACTGGAACAGATAGAAGCTGGCGTCGAGATTGAACTGCGGGTCAAGTTTGCCTGTGTCGGTTGAGTTCAGGAAGAGCAGTGCGTCTTGCCAGAATGGCACCGCAGCAAGTCCGGCGAGAATTGCCAAAGCAATCGGTGCCGCGATCATCGCCAGTTTGCGGAATTGCTCGAACTGCTCTCGAACTGCAGCTAGAGGATCGTTTGCCGAGCTCAACTTTGCGTAGAGCGGCTTCATTCGGTTTGCCACCCAAAGGTTGGCCCCAAAGACCACTAGTGCGAAAGCACCGGCTACTAGGCCGAGCCCAGTCTGTGCCCAAATTTGGGTGAACAGAACGTTTTCGAAACCTAGTTGGCGGTACCAGAGTACCGAGGTGTAAAACGAGGTGGATGCTAAGAATGCGGCACCTAGGACGACCAAAATAATTATCGAAATTTGCGCAGGGCGTAGCTTCTTCAGTTTCATGTTTCCAATCTAGTAGGCAGAACAGACAGCGAGACGGCCACGTTCGCCGTCAGAAGAAATTACTTTCAGTGCCTGCATGGCATCTGAGAGTGTTGCCACTGGTACAACTCGAATTTTGGCAAGATGCGAACTTGATAGGTCTTCGCAGTTATCAATTGGAATCAGCAAGAATTTGTCGCCAGAGTTTACGGCGGAAAAGACCTTTTGACGGATTCCGCCAATCGAACCCACCGTTCCGTCGGCGTCGATGGTTCCGGTTACGGCGATGCGTTTGCCGCCGGTAAGGGAGCCGCTGCTCAGCTTGTCGATTATTCCGAGAGTGAATGCCAAACCTCCGGAAGGTCCGCCAACTTGTTCCAAGCCAAAGGTAACTTTGTGTGAATCCAAGACCTTGGAATCGATCACGGTTCCGGCAGCGGCGATCGAGTTTTCCTGGGAGCTTTCGAAATCCTTGGTGATTTCATCCATCATTTGTTTTGGACCAACTCCAACCGGGTAAAACATCTCGAGGGGGTAAATGGCACTGTCTTCAGAGAAGAAGGCGAGCATCAGATCCCAAAGGTAAGGAGTCTCACCCGGCATTCCGTACTCTGAGATGGTCAACAGGTCGATGGCTCCCGTACTCTGATCCTCGAACGCTGGGGCAATCTCCAAAACTTCTTTGCCGTTGACTTCACCCAAAACGTTGTAGGCGGGACCTGGCTTCACGATGACGAATGGAAGCTGCTGAGTTGACGACCAGATAACTGCGAGCGCGGCGAGAGCAATCAGCCCCCACCCGAGTCTTTTGCGCAACCGAACCTTCACCTTCACCAGCCTAGGCTAGTGAAGGGTTACCCTTGGGCTGAGGAGAAAAGTTGACCGAACAAAACGAACCAGAGGGTGTTGACCCCGAGGAATTTGCCAAGTTCCTCTCCGAACTGATGAACGGCGACGGATCTATCGATCCAACCGAGCTTGCCAAAATTGCCGGACTTCCTAGCGATCCGATTGCGCTCAAAGCACTAATGGAACAACTTCGACGAGCGCTCACCGACGGACAAAACAACACCGTGGCTGGCGTGAACTGGAAACTTGCCGAACAGCAGGCTCTAACCGCTGCGCGAGATGGTGGGTATGCCGTTTCCGATTCTCAGCGCGATGCAATTCGCGACGCCAACAAAATCGCAGAACTTTGGCTCGACCAGGCAACCAACCTGAGCGCCGTTCCAACCGAACCAAAACTGCTCAGCCGAGAGCTTTGGGTACTCGACGCCCTACCGCTATTTCAATCGTTGGCCGGACCCATCGCAGAGCGAGTTGCGGAAGCTCTTTCTGAAAATCTGGAACAGAATCTTCCTGCCGAACTCGACGAA
>JBJOJC010000009.1:0-5429 GCA_046046825.1 Actinomycetota bacterium
GCGTCGCCGCAGTTCACCAGGCAGTGGCGGATGTTGCTGCCAGCGCTGCCGCTGCAGAAGAGCGCACCCCAAACCTGGTTGGTTACGGAGTTGCCGACCCAAATGGTCCGATTCGTCGTAAGCGTTCGGCGGCTCCGGTGAGCACTAACACTTCTGCCATTACTGCCATCCCGGCCGCGGCAGCAGTACCTGGCCATCTCGCCGTGCCAACTCACCCTGAAACGCAGGTGCTGGCCAAGCCACCAATTCGCAAGCTTGCCGCCGACTTAGGCGTAGACCTTGGCAAAGTAACTCCTACCGGACTAAACGGCGACATCACTCGTGAAGATGTGCTCGGTTCGGCTTCGCAGGCGAGCGTCTTCCGCAACCTTTCCACCCCGGCAGCCCCTAGCGAACGTGAAGAACGAATTCCGGTTAAGGGTGTTCGCAAAGCGATCGCTAACGCGATGGTTTCTTCAGCTTTCACGGCTCCTCACGTCAGCATCTTCGTCGATGTGGATGCCACCAGAACCATGGAATACGTGAAGCGCCTCAAAGCTTCAACCGACTTCGCCGGCACCAAGGTGACTCCACTTTTGATTATGGCCAAGGCCATGATGTGGGCTGTTCGCCGCAATCCGATGGTGAACGCAACGTTCACTGCAGAAGAGATCATCGTTCACAATTTCGTGAACTTCGGTATCGCGGCTGCCACGCCTAGAGGTCTAATCGTTCCAAACATCAAAGATGCCGACAAGATGTCGATGCTCGAGCTCGCTCAAGCAATCGAACAGTTGGCAGCCACCGCGCGTGAAGGTAAGACCACACCTGCCGACATGAAGGATGGAACCATCACCATCACCAACATCGGTGTGTTCGGCGTTGACACGGGAACCCCAATCTTGAACCCGGGTGAAGTTGCCATTGTTGCTCTCGGTTCAATTCGCCCTAAGCCTTGGGTTGTGAACAACGAGATTCAGGTTCGCCAGGTAACCACCATCGGAGCTACCTTCGACCACCGAGTCGTCGATGGCGATGTGGCTTCTCGTTTCGTTCAAGATGTGGCTTCGGTTATTGAGGAACCCGCCCTCCTTCTCGACTAATTGGTATTGACAACCATTCTCAATAAGCAGTAGTTTGAGAGAGTGAAAAAATATCGCTCGCTAACGCTCGCAATGATCGCGCTCCTCGCGATCTCAGGTTGCAGCATGGCGCAACCAGAACGCTGGAGTGCTGGCGAGGGCCCAATCAAGATCGTTGCCAGCACCAACGTGTGGGGTTCGGTGGCCAATCTTGTCGCCGGCGAACTAGCAACGGTCGACGCGATTATCTACAACTCAAACCAAGACCCTCACTCCTACGAGCTAACCGCCCGTGACCAACTGCTAATCAACAACGCTGACATCGTGATTATGAACGGTGGTGGATACGACGACTTCATTCAAACAGCTGTCGACGCCGACCCAACCCCGGCCATAACCGTCAATGCCTTCATGGCATCCGGTGAAGACGAAACTCGAAATGAACACATCTGGTACGACGTTGACCAAGTTGGCGATGTTGCTGCCGTAATTGGTGCCGCAATTGAATCTGTCGATGAGTCAAAATTCGATCAAGTTGAAGCCAGTGTTTCTGACTTCCGAGAGAAGCTAGCCGAACGCAAGGTGACACTAGATAAAAACATTGCGATGCTTCGGACCGCGTATGTCTCGCTAGAACAGCTTTCTGTTTTTCTAACCGAACCCCTCGTTGAATACTTGGTTGAAGACGCCGGTTACAAAAACGCCACTTCTGCGGAGTTCAGTGAGGCTGTGGAAGAAGACCGCGACATTCCGCCGGCTGTTATGAAAGAGGCAATGGATCTCATTAGGCGAAACGGCGTTGGAGCTATTTTTGTGAACAGCAGCACGCAGACCTCACAAATCGAATCACTCCTTTCCGCGAATCCAGAAATGCCGGTTTTCGGTTTTAGTGAGTTGCTGATTCAAGACCCAGACACTCTCGAATACGACGGCGGGTATTTCGAGATGCTCGACTCGGCCATAATGACGGTTATCGGGCGATGAACTTTCCGGTTTTAGAAATCAAGAACGCGAAACTCGAAATCGATGGTCGCTTGCTGTGGCAGAACCTGGATCTCGGCATCCAGCCAAACGAGTTCATCGCGATTCTCGGTGCCAATGGTTCGGGAAAATCGAGCCTTTTGAAGGCAATCCTTGGGCAACTGGCGTTGAGCGAAGGTTCGATTGAGTTGAATTCCAAAAAAATTCGACGCGGCTCACGCCGCGTTGGGTATGTGCCGCAGTCGCGTCAACCAGAGACCACCATGCCGATTCGCGGCAAGGACCTGCTGTGGCTGGGCCTAAACGGACACCGTTTCGGCTTCTGGGCTCCAAGCAAAACCGCCAAGGCGCAATTTGCCCACATCATTGAAGCCATCGACGGGCATGAATTGCAAAACAAGCTGATCAGCGAAATGTCTGGTGGCGAACTTCAACGTTTCCGGGTAGGTCAAGCCGTCATTTCTGAGCCAGATCTAATCCTGGCCGATGAACCACTCAGCGCTCTCGACTACAATCAGCAGTCGGCAGTAGCCGAGCTTCTGAAGCGTGAGGCGAAAGAACACCACGCAGCGGTTCTGTTCGTTACTCACGATGTAAACCCAATCCTCGACATGGTTGACCGCGTTCTATATCTAGCCGGGGGCAAGTTCCGCATTGGAACCCCCGATGAAGTGCTCACCTCGGAAACGCTCACCGAACTCTATGGAACCCCAATCGACGTGGTTCGAAACCAAGGACGAATTCTGGTGCTCGGCGCCCACGACGATCACGACCACCATCACGAAGAGGAGTGGTCATGATTTTCGATTTCTCTAACTACGATGAACTACTTCCGCTGGTTACCAACTCACTAATCGTTGGAGCGATGCTGGCCGTTGTCGGCGGTCTGGTGGGTGTGTTTGTAATCAACCGCGACATGTCGTTTGCTGTTCACGGAATCTCCGAACTCAGCTTCGCTGGGGCATCAATCACACTTTTAATTGGTGGCAATGTTGTCTTCGGTTCGGTGGTCGGTTCCCTTGTGGCAGCAATCGTCATTGGAATCATGGGAGCGAAAGCCAAAGAGCGTAACTCGATCACCGCTGTGCTTATGCCGTTCGGCTTGGGCCTCGGGATCTTGGCACTTTCACTCTATGAAGGTAGGGCTTCGAATAAGTTCGGGCTACTTACCGGTCAGATTGTGGCAGTCGACGACCCGCAGCTCCTATCGATTTCCGTCATTGCTGCAGTTGTGGTAACCACACTGCTTATTGTTTGGCGTCCACTCACATTTGCTTCGGTCGACGCCGAGGTGGCGGCAGCTCGGGGAGTGGCAACGCGCTCGCTTTCAGTTTTGTTCATGGTCATACTGGGCTTGGCCGTGGCTGCCAGCATCCAGGTGGTGGGTGCTCTCCTAGTTCTGAGCCTTCTGGTAACTCCGGCTGCGGCGGCCGTGCGGGTGAGCCGTTCACCTTTTGTAATTCCGATTCTTTCGGTCGGCTTCGCTCTCGTTTCAGTGCTGGGCGGAATCTTGCTCGCGCTTGGCTCTAGCCTTCCAATCAGCCCTTACGTAACCAGCGTTTCGTTCTTCATTTATCTCGTTGCTCGAGCGATTTCTTGGGTGAGAAGCCGATGACCGTAAAAAGAAACACCTGGCAAAAAGACGCGGTCCGTCATGCGCTCAGTGAGGCGACGGGCTTTGTCTCGGCCCAAGATCTGCACCTGGTGCTTCGAAACCATGGTTCAACCATCGGCTTGGCAACTGTCTACCGAGCGCTTGCCGACCTAGCCACTCTGGGCGAAGCCGACAGCCTGCAGAGCAAGGACGGCGAACTGCTTTACCGCGCCTGCGGAACCGACCACCACCATCACCTGATATGTCGCAAGTGTGGAAAGACCGTTGAGATCGAAGCCGACAAAGTTGAAGCGTGGGCTGATGAAGTTGCAAAAGCTCACGGTTTCACCAAACCAAGCCACACCATCGACATTTTTGGCGATTGTTCGACCTGCTCCCAGAAATCTGGACTTGATTAAGCACTAACAAGTCACCTAGACTTACCTAGTTGCTTTGAGCAGCATAGTTTTTGTACCCAAGCCAAAACAAAACCCAATTCCTGGGCTTCATCTGGCTTGTTAACGAGGAGAAGAAATGGCAGCCTACTGTCAGGTGACTGAGACCAAGCCACAGTTTGGTCACGCGGTTTCGCACGCCCAGAACAAGACCAAGCGTCGCTTCAACCCAAACATCCAGAAGAAGACCTACTTCGTGCCTTCGCTGAAGCGCAACGTAACCCTTCAGCTAAGCGTTCGCGGCATCAAGGTTATTGACGCTCGCGGCATTGAGTCGGTTGTAGCTTCACTGCTTGCCCGTGGCGAGAAGATCTAAGGAGCTATAAAACAATGGCTAAGAAAGACAAGGACATCCGTCCAATCATCAAACTGAAGTCGACTGCCGGCACCGGTTACACCTACGTAACCCGTAAGAACCGCCGCAACGACCCAGACCGTATCGTGCTAAAGAAGTTCGACCCAGTGGTTCGTCAGCACGTTGAATTCCGCGAGGAGCGCTAAACACATGGCAAAGAAGAGCAAGATCGCTAAGAACGAGAAGCGCAAAGTAATCGTTGAGCGTTACGCAGAAAAGCGCCTAGCGCTTAAGAAGGCACTAGTTGACCCAAACAGCACCGACGCACAGCGCGAAGAGGCTCGTCTAGGTCTACAGAAGCTCCCACGCAACGCTTCACCAGTTCGCGTTCGCGGACGCGACGCCATCGATGGTCGTCCACGTGGTTTCCTCAGCAAGTTCGGTGTTTCTCGTGTTCGCTTCCGCGACATGGCTCACAAGGGCGAGCTTCCAGGTATCACCAAGTCATCCTGGTAAATCAGTTTTAGTGAAACCGCCACCTCCGGGTGGCGGTTTTCGTTTAACCGCATAAATAAAGGGATTTAGACACGCCGAGCCAAATAACCCTGCGATTTTTACAGAGGCATAGATTTATAGCGACTAACAAGTAGTCATTCTTTCTAACATCGGAGGGCCAAATGGCTAACACTCTAAACAAGGGCGAGCTAGTTGCCGCTATTGCTGCACACACTGGTGAATCTCAGGCTGCTGTCAACCGTGTAGTTGACGCACTATTCGAGACCATCGCAAAGACCGTTGCCAAGGGCGACAAGGTCACCATCCCAGGTTGGATCTCAGTTGAGAAGGGTCACCGCGCTGCTCGTCAGGGCCGTAACCCACAGACTGGTGCAACCATCCAGATTGCTGCTTCGAACACCGTTAAGGTTTCAGCTGGTAGCAAGCTAAAGGCTGCAGTCAAGTAATAACTTTTTACTTGTGGAAGGCGTCGGCTTCGGCCGGCGCCTTCTCGCTTAAGATGGAGAAGTGAACACCACCCAGCAAGC
>JBJOJC010000010.1:0-2822 GCA_046046825.1 Actinomycetota bacterium
AGTGACTCGCGGAGCATCAAAGTTTGAGGGTCAAGCCAGCGACCTTCGTAAAGTAGGCGACCCATACGACGACCCTCAGCGTGGTAGTTAGCGATGGTGTCCTCGTTGTGAATTGCGCTGAGTAAACGTTCGTAAGCAGCAAAAATCAGCGCCATTCCAGGAGCTTCGTAAATGCCACGGCTCTTCGCCTCGATGATGCGGTTCTCGATCTGGTCGCTCATACCAATACCATGGCGTCCACCAATGGCGTTCGCTTCAAGCATCAGGTCAACGGCGTCTTTGAACTCCTTGCCGTTAATGGCAACCGGACGTCCTTGGCGGAAGGTGATAGTCACGTCTTCGCTGTCGATCTTGACGTTTGAGTCCCAGAACTTCACACCCATGATTGGCTCAACGATTTCGTAAGAAGTGCTCAGCTCTTCCAGCGACTTGGCTTCGTGAGTGGCACCGAGCATGTTGGCGTCGGTTGAATAAGCTTTTTCGGTTGAGGCGCGGTAGGGAAGGTCGCGCGCTTGAAGCCATTCGCTCATCTCGTGGCGTCCGCCGAGCTCGGATACGAAGTCTGCGTCAAGCCACGGCTTGTAAATGCGTAGGTTCGGGTTTGCCAACAATCCGTAACGGTAGAAACGCTCGATGTCGTTGCCCTTGTAAGTTGAACCGTCACCCCAGATTTCAACGTTGTCGTCGCGCATTGCACGTACTAGAAGGGTTCCGGTAACTACTCGCCCGAGCGGTGTGGTGTTGAAATAAGCCTTGCCACCGGTGCGAATGTGGAAAGCGCCACAGGCGATAGCGGCTAGACCTTCTTCAACCAAAGACTGGCGACAATCGACCAAACGACCTGCTTCGGCGCCATAGATAAGAGCACGATCGGGGATCGACTCGATGTCGGTTTCGTCGTACTGGCCAAGGTCGGCGGTGTAGGCATAAGGGATTGCACCTTTTTCGCGCATCCAGGCAACGGCAACAGACGTGTCGAGGCCACCGGAGAAGGCAATGCCAACTTTTTCACCAACAGGGAGGGAAGAGAGAACTTTAGTCACCAGTCAAGCCTAACGGTTTGGACGTGCTTACTATTGGTTCATGACAGCAAAGCGTTCAGTTAGGGCTTTTTCTGTTATGGCAGCTCTTTCTTTATTGGCTGTCAACTTTGGGTTTGTTGCGTCTGCACAAGCCGCTACTTGTGAAGTTACTCGGCCGCTAACTCGCGCCACGCTTCAAACCGATGCTCTAGAACTAGGTGGAACTCTAACTCGCTATTCGTTTGGCGCCGGTCAGGGAAACTCGTCACCTTATGAATCGCGCTTCACAGTGGCTAAAGCAAACCTCAACTACACCACTCTCGCGCCAACCACGGCACCCTACTTACGCGACCGCAGTCAGATTTCGCTAGCGCAGGGTGCAAACGCGCTGGTGCACGTGAATGGCGACTTCTTCGACTTCTCAAGCCGCATGCCGTATTCGGCAATTGCCAGGGGATCGCAGCTCAGCTACGCACCACAAGAGCGATCCAAAGTTTTGGGGTTAAGGTTCGTTGCTGCTAGTTCAAAAACGGGTATTTTGGCTAACGCGAGAGTGAAGTCCGGTTCCAAAACATTCACCATCTCCGGTCTAAATTTGCCAGTTCTAGCCGGATCTCGGGTTATTGCCTATAGCTCTGCGTACGCTTCTTCGAATCTCCCCGCGGCAACTTCGTCAATTTTGGTGTTGAGTGGAAAGATCACCAAGGTCTATGCCAGTGGAACCATAACCCGCCCGAAGTCGGGTTATGTCTTTTCCGCGGTAGGTTCAATGGCAGCTAGTTTGAGAGCGCTCAAGGTTGGCGCTGCCTTCGTTTATAAAGCCCCGACCGGACGCATCGTGGCGCTAAGTCGCGACTATGTCACCTCTTCTGGAACGATATCGAATACCGCAGGAAAAGCCCTTGCGTCAATTTCGGGCGTCAACCTTTGGTCATCGAACTACTCAACTGGCATGGTGCTTTTCGATGACAACTACGACGCAACACCACCTCGCGGCAGTGGCACCGTAGTAATTGGCTCGAATTTAGTGGTCACCAAGGTTTACCCTTCCGGCTCGTCGCAGTCGATTCCTAGCGGAGGATTGGTTCTCCAGTTCTTCGGATCGGTTGCATCCAAGGTTTCTGGATTTTCAGTTGGCGCAAAAGTGAATGTGAATCGAAGCTTTACTTCTAGCAGCGGCAATTCATACGACAATGTTTTCGGCATTGGCGCAACGCTGATTTCCAACGGAACGCTGGTGGCTCCCTGCACGGGAAACTCAGACACGGTTCGACCTCGAACTGCTGTTGGCTGGGATGACAAAGGAAACGTGTATCTAGCTACAACGACAATGGGCCGCGATTGGGCCGATGGTGGTCAAGGCGGGTATCGAGTAGGCGGTTCCACAGTTCACCAAATGGCGGATTGGCTCAAAGATGTTGGTGCTACCAACGCGGTTTCCCTAGACGGTGGTGGATCCACCACAATGTTTGCCAAACTTGCCGGAAACTACCGAAGAGTCGACCTTCCCGACGGGGTTTGGGTGCGCTGGATCCCAATCGGGGTTGCGCTAACTTCCAGATAATCTTCAGGTTCGCAAAGTAAAATTGCCAACATGTCCAACAAACTTAGTCGCCTAAGCGCCATTGCGTTTCTGACGATCTCACTTGTTGCTATTTCAGGTTGCGCCAAGATTCCGAGCGATTCGAATCTGGAGAACCAAAACGTTCCGCTTCCTCTGGAAATCGACGAAATTGACTCGTCAAAGCTGATCCCCACTGAAGAAATTCGAAACTGCCTAGAAACACCTTCGCTCACAAC
>JBJOJC010000011.1:0-14015 GCA_046046825.1 Actinomycetota bacterium
GCTGGAGGGTTGTCGGTCAGCGCCCGAAGGGTATCGAGGCTAGGAATCAGAACCGGCGGCGGCGACTGACGTCCGCGGCCTTTGGCTTCGAGAAGAGCATTCACAGCGAAGGCTGAAAAAGCGTCGCAACCAATTCCATAAACCGTGTCGGTTGGTAAGACAATTAGTCCGGCGCGGCCGATAGTTTGCTTGGCTTGGCGCATGCCCTCAAGTAGTTCGGTGGTGACCGATGCGTCGAATCTCATCTCACCCTCCTAGAAAGCTTTGACCGCTGTGGTTGTGCGATCTCTCGCGGTTAGGTCTTGATGGCAGCGAATCTGTCGCCAGCCATCAGCCTGAAATAAGTCTGCCACGATTTTGGCTTGGGATTCAGCGTGCTCGACCACCAGAAAGCCTCCCGGCTTTAGAAGTTGAAGTGCTCGCTTGCTGACCACCTTCATGATGTCCATGCCATCTTCGCCACCGTAAAGGGCTAGGTCTGGGTCGTGAAGCTGAACCTCAATGTCTCGAGGAATCGCCCAGGTAGGAATGTATGGAGGGTTAGAGATGACCACGTCGACCGAACCGACCAACTCGATAAAGAGCGGGTGATCAGAGGCGATGTCGGCCATAACCAGCTCCACTGCTCCCCCGTTGGCGGCAATGTTTTGTCGAAGCAGTTTTTCCGAGTCTGGGTTTAGTTCCCAGGCGTAAACCTTCGCCTGCGGAACCTCGGTGGCAAGGGAAATCGCAATGGCTCCAGATCCGGTACAAAGGTCGACGGCGATAGGTTCACCTGGAACCGCACGCAGCGCCTGAATAGCCAAGTCGGCAACACCTTCGGTTTCAGGTCTCGGAATGAAAACTCCTGGCCCCACCTGAAGAGCGAGATTCCTAAAGTAAGCAACGCCGGTTAGATGCTGCAGAGGAATTCGTTCTGATCGCTTCTGAAACAACTCTTCGATTTCTCGAACGTCATCGACCTCAAAATCGGTGATTAGCTTTGATTGGAGTTCGCCTCGGGAAAAACCTAAAACGTGAGCCGCCAGAAGCTGTGCGTCTACCGCGGCCGATTCAATCCCGGCCTTGGCAAGTAATTCGGTGCCCCGAGCCAAAAGGTCGGACAGCAACATTACTTATCGCCCAGAGCTGCTAGACGTGCTTCTTCATCGGTTTGGATAGCCGACTGAATAACTGGCTCGAGTGCGCCGTCCATGACCTGGTCAAGGTTGTAAGACTTGTACCCGGTGCGGTGGTCGGCGATACGGTTTTCTGGGTAGTTGTAGGTACGAATACGCTCCGAGCGGTCGACCGACTTCACCTGAGATTTACGAGCAGCCGAAAGTTCGGCTTCGATGGCTTCCTGCTGGGCAGCCAGGATACGGGCACGAAGCACGCGCATGGCAGCTTCACGGTTCTGAAGCTGACTCTTCTCGTTCTGCATTGCCACGGTGATGCCGGTTGGCAAGTGGGTAATGCGAACTGCTGAGTCGGTGGTGTTAACCGACTGACCACCAGGGCCTGAAGAGCGGTAAACATCGATGCGAAGATCGTTCTGGCTGATCTCAACTTCTTCCGGCTCATCTACTTCTGGGAAGCAGAGAACACCGGCAGCCGAGGTGTGAATTCGCCCTTGAGTTTCGGTTGCTGGCACTCGCTGAACGCGGTGCACACCACCCTCATACTTCAGGTGAGCCCAAACACCCTGGCTAGGGTCGGTAGCATTCGACTTGATCGCCATCTGAACATCCTTGATACCGCCAAGGTCAGATTCGTTCTTGTCGAGGATTTCGGTCTTCCAACCCTTTGAGTTGGCGTACTGGATGTACATGCGAAGAAGATCGGCTGCGAATAGCGCCGACTCGGCACCACCTTCACCAGCCTTGATTTCCATGATGACATCGCGTCCGTCGTCGGGGTCACGAGGAATTAGCAGTCGACGAAGTTTTTCATTTGCTTCGTGAAGTTTCTCCTCGTTCGAGGTAACTTCCTCGGCGAATGCGTCGTCTTCCTTGGCAAGTTCCTTCGCTGCGGCCAAATCCTCGGTGAGCGAGTTGACCGCATTGAAGGCGTTCACAATTGCGCTGAGTTCTGCGTAGCGACGGTTGAGCTTTTTGGCCAGACCAGGGTTGGCGTGCACCGAGGAGTCAGACAGTTGAGTCTGAAGCTCCTGGTGTTCCGCTAGTAGTGGTTTGACCGAATCGAGCATTTATTCGCCGTCTGAGGCTGGAACTGGCATCGACTTCTGAACCTGCATTAGGAACTCAACGTTGCTCTGGGTCTCCTTTAGGCGACCTAGAACAAGCTCAAGAGCCTGCTGCTGCTCCAGACCGGCAAGAGCGCGGCGAAGCTTCCAGATGATCTTGGTTTCGTCTGGGTTCATCAACATCTCTTCGCGACGGGTACCCGAAGCGTTGACGTCGACGGCTGGGAAGATACGCTTATCGGCTAGCTGACGCGACAGGCGAAGCTCCATGTTTCCAGTTCCCTTGAACTCTTCGAAGATAACCTCGTCCATCTTCGAACCGGTCTCAACCAGTGCGGTGGCAAGGATGGTTAGCGAACCGCCATCCTCGATGTTACGAGCAGCACCGAAGAAGCGCTTTGGTGGGTAGAGAGCCGAGCTGTCGACACCACCGGAGAGGATACGACCTGAAGCTGGAGCGCTCAGGTTGTAAGCGCGACCCAGACGGGTGATTGAGTCAAGGAGCACAACCACGTCGTGTCCTAGTTCAACCAAACGCTTGGCGCGCTCAATAGCCAGTTCGGCAACGGTGGTGTGGTCTTCGGCAGGGCGGTCGAAGGTTGAAGCGATAACTTCACCCTTCACGGTGCGCTGCATGTCGGTAACTTCTTCCGGACGCTCGTCAACCAAAACGACCATGAGGTGAACCTCTGGGTTGTTGACCGCGATCGAGTTAGCAATTGCCTGAAGAACCAGAGTCTTACCAGCCTTTGGAGGCGAAACGATAAGTCCGCGCTGGCCCTTACCGATTGGAGCAACAAGGTCGATGATTCGAGTATTTAGCTTGCTGGCTTCGGTTTCTAGGCGCAGACGAGTCTGTGGGTAAAGCGGGGTTAGCTTGCCGAACTCGATACGCTCCTGAGCTTCGGCAACGGTCTGACCGTTTACCGAGTCGATGCGAACAACAGCGTTGAACTTCTGACGACCCTGGCCTTCGCCTTCTCGAGGCTGACGGATTGCGCCAACAACAGCGTCACCCTTGCGCAGGCCGTACTTCTTTACCTGGCCAAGTGAAACGTAAACATCGTTTGGTCCTGGAAGGTAGCCCGAGGTGCGAATGAACGCGTAGTTCTCGAGAACGTCGAGGATACCGGCGACCGAAACTAAGACATCGTCTTCGCTGATCTCTGGCTCTGCCTCGTCCTGGAAATCTCCGCCACGTCCGCGGCCACGGTTGCGGTTACGGTCGCGGTTACGGTTACGGTTACGGTTGTTGCGACCATTGCGGTCGTCGCCTTGGTCGTTTCGCTCTGAACGCTCGCGGTTGTTTTCGCGGTTGTTCTGGCGGCTTTCGCCTTCAGACTTGGCTTCGGTGTTCTCGGACTTTGGAGCCTCGGCTGGTGCCGACTCCCCTTCGGTTTTTGGCTTAGCGCTGCGAGTGCGACGCTTAGGAGCTGTTGATTCTGCTGCTGGAGCTGCGCTCGATGCGGCTGGGTCTACTACTACGCGGCGACCTTTGGTCGCTGGTTTGTCTTGCTGGATTTCATCCATGGTATTTGTATTTCTCCTTGAGATTTTGATGACTGGTTCGATTTCGGGTTAGTCACCTAGGGCACGAATTTGACGTGCACATAAACGCTTGATTAGCGGTTGATTCACCAGTGGGAGCTTCTAATTGAATGTGGCTTTAGAGCTTCTCACCTATTTACTGGTGCGAGATAACAGTAGCACCTTTGAAGTCAACTGCCAACACTAACGCGCGCCACTGTGGAAAGTTTTCGGCGGCAAGCTTGGCCGCTTCCATGCGCTCAGCAGGGTCTGAAGCAAGGACCAAAACCGAAGGGCCAGCTCCTGAGACTACTGCCGCGTGGCCGTGCTTTCGCATAAGTTCAATAACTTTGCCCGCTTCCGGCATGGCTTCCGAACGATAATCCTGGTGCAGACGGTCTTCGGTTGCCGCCATCAAAAGTTCAGGGCTCTGGGTCAGTGCTGCCACCAAGAGAGCCGAACGCGAAACATTGAAAACGGCATCGGCGTGCGGAACCGATTCTGGCTGAAGAGCGCGAGCAGTAGCGGTTGACATCTTGAAGTTTGGGATTAGTTCCAACGGTGAAACACCGCGGTGAACGATTAGCTTCTTGTGGTGTGGACCGTGGTCGTCTTCCCAAGCAATGGTTAGCCCGCCGAAGAGCGCCGGGGCTACGTTGTCTGGGTGGCCTTCTAGATCTGTGGCTAACTGCAAAAGCTGCTCTGGCGTGAACTCAACCACCCCATCGAGCAAGCCTTGGGCGGCCACGATCCCTGAAACCACGGCAGCGCCCGACGATCCCATTCCACGGCCGTGAGGAATCACGTTGTGCGCTTTTAGTTTCAGCCCGGGAAGTTTCTGCCCGACCTGCTCAAAGACGTAGGCGATCGACCGAACGACCAGGTTAGTTTCGTCGGTAGGAACTTCGCCAGCACCTTCGCCATTAACCTCGACGACAGCGCCGGAACCGGCAACCGCTTCAACCTCTAGTTCGTCGTAGTAGGAAAGAGCCATACCGAGCGTGTCGAAGCCTGGGCCTAAGTTTGCCGAGGTGGCAGGAACTTTGACCGAAACTTTACGCCCGATTAGCTCGCTCATATTTACGAAAGACCCAAGCGGTCGGCAACTTCTTCAGCACGCTTCGAAACTGCCTGTGGCTTGATTGCGCGGCCACGTTCGTCCTTTAGGGCCCACGCAGCATCTTTTAGGCCGTTACCGGTAACGGTTACCACGATGGTCTTGCCGGAAAGGTTTTCGCCGGTGCGCGATGCCTGAAGGAGACCGGCAGCACCGGTAGCTGAAGAAGGCTCAACAAATACGCCAACTTCCTGAGACAGGAAGCGGTGCATCCAAAGGATGTCTGGGTCTTTGACCGAACCAAAACGTCCGTCGGATACCTCACGAGCCTTTAGAGCTAGATCGTAAGAAGCTGGGTTTCCAATTCGAATCGCGGTGGCGATGGTGTCTGGGTTCTTTACCGGAGTTCCGTAAACGAACGGCGCCGAGCCGTCGGCCTGGTAACCCCACATCTGCGGGATGTGGTTGATACGGCCGATAGCCATGTCTTCGCTGTAACCCTTGAAGTAAGCCGAGTAGTTTCCAGCGTTACCAACTGGAAGAACGTGGATG
This sequence comes from Actinomycetota bacterium, assembly GCA_046046825.1. GTDB lineage: Bacteria > Actinomycetota > Actinomycetes > Actinomycetales > Microbacteriaceae > Rhodoluna. The sequence continues at coordinate 5,322 of JBJOJC010000011.1, forward strand.
TCAGGTGCGCGGTCGAGCGCTTCAAACACTTCGAAGGCACCGGTCTTCTGACCTTCGATGCGGTCTGGGTTCACCGAGTTCACCAGGTGAACCGCGTAGTTCTCAGAAAGGTCACGCGCTAGGTCTAGGCAGTCGTCGAAGTTTCCTTTAACCTGCAAAATCTGAGCCTTGTGAGCAACGGCCTGAGCCAGTTTGCCAAGAGCAATCTTTCCCTTAGGAACCAAAACCACCGACTGAATGCCAGCTGCGGCTGCATACGCTGCTGCCGATGCCGAAGTGTTTCCGGTCGAGGCGCAAATAACTGCCTTGGCACCGTGTGAAACCGCCTTCGAAACAGCCATAGTCATACCGCGGTCCTTGAACGAACCAGTTGGGTTCATGCCCTCAACCTTTAGGTAGACCTCATCGGCTCCAACCAACTTGGCCAGTGCCGGAGCGGCAACGAGTGGAGTGCCACCTTCACCCAGGGAAATGATGGTGGTGTTTGCGTCGACGTCGAGACGATCGAAATATTCGCGGATAACTCCGCGCCACTGGTGTGCCATTAGTTGCCTTCCACTCTGATAACCGAGGTGATGGAATCGACCACGTCTGAGGTCGATAGTGCCTGAACAACAGCGGTCAGGGCGGAGTCTTTTGCATCGTGAGTACCAATTAGCAACTGTGCCGTTGGGTTCGAACGCTTGTTGGCAATTGACTGCTCAACGGTTTCAACCGAAACATTGTGTTTCGCAAAAATGTTGGCCACCTCGGCCAAAACACCAGGCTGGTCTTTTACCTCGAGGGCAATTTGGTAGCTGGTGGTGATTCGAGAGATTGGCAGGGTTGGCAGGTTGGCGTGAGCCGAGTCTGCCAAACCAGGACCACCGATAACGTGGCGTTTGGCAGCAGAGACTAGGTCGCCAAGAACTGCTGATGCGGTCTGTGCACCACCGGCACCAGCGCCGTAGAACATTAGCTCTCCAGCTGCTTCAGCCTCAACGAATACCGCGTTGAATGCCTTACGCACCGAAGCCAGCGGGTGCTCCCTCGGAATGAGTGCAGGGTAAACGCGAGCCGAAACTCCGGCCTCGCCTTGCTCATCGGCTTCGATCTTTTCGCAAACCGCTAGCAGCTTGATTACATAGCCGTTTTCGCGAGCGCTGGCAATTTGAGCCGGAGTAATCTCGGTGATTCCCTCGCGGTGAACGTGGTTTAGGTCAACCTCGGTGTGGAAGGCAAGCGAAGCCAAGATCGCAACCTTCTGCGCGGCGTCGTAGCCTTCAACATCCAGGCTTGGGTCGGCTTCCAGGTAGCCGAGGTCGGTTGCTTCAACCATGGCAGCTTCCAAAGAAAGGCCTTCTGAATCCATTCGGTCAAGAATGTAGTTGGTTGAACCGTTGACGATTCCCATGATGCGGGTAACTTTGTCACCGGCTAGGGATTCACGTAGTGGGCGAATGATTGGGATAGCGGCGGCAACAGCAGCCTCGTAATAAAGCTGGGCGCCAACCTGCTCGGCAACCTCAAACAGCTCGGTCGAGTGGTTAGCCAAAAGTGCCTTGTTGGCGGTAATGACATCGGCGCCGGCCAACAGTGACTGGCGAATCAGGGTGCGAGCAGGCTCGATGCCACCCATAACTTCGATCACGATATCGGCGGTCATGATCAGTGCTTCGGCATCGGTGGTTAGTAGTTCAGCTGGAATCGCTGCATCACGCTTGCCGTTTAGGTCGCGAACCGCGATGCCGATGAGTTCGAGTTCGGCACCGACGCGGGCTGCTAATTCGTTCTTGTTTTCGAGTAGTAGGCGAGCAACCTGGCCACCAACGGTGCCGGCACCCAAAAGCGCTATACGTAGCGGACGATATTCAATCACTCTTAGTCCTTCTCGAGACATGCGTCGCGAGACAGAAGATCTGTCTCTGTTTCTCCACGCACAATCAATCGTGCCTTACCTTCGGCCACTGCCACAACCGGCGGGCGCTGTAAATAGTTGTAGTTGCTTCCAAGCGAGAAGCAGTATGCACCGGTTGCTGCCACGGCAACGATGTCACCGTTAGTCACGTCTCCCGGTAAATAGTCGTGGCGAACCACGATGTCGCCGCTCTCGCAGTGCTTGCCGACCACACGAACCAAGGCTGGCTTCGCCGACGAAACTCGAGAGACCAGGCGGGCGCTGTATTCGGCTTGGTATAGAGCGGCACGCAAGTTGTCACTCATGCCGCCATCAACCGAAACGTATTTGCGAACCTGGCCGTCGGCTAAGCGAACGTCTTTGATGGTTCCAACGGTGTAAAGGGTCACACCGGAACGGCCAACAATGGCACGTCCTGGTTCAAATGCCAACTTTGGAACGGCGATGCCTTCGGTCTGGCAGGCAACCGCAACGGCTTCAACAATTTCGTTGGCCATGCTTTCGACGCCAGGGGCATGATCGCCCTCGTTGTAATCGATACCGAATCCGCCACCTAGATTCAACTGAGGAACCGGACCGGTCTTCAATAGTTCCGCGTGAAGCTTGATTAGGCGCTTGGCCGCTTCAGCAAATCCTGCGGTCTCAAAAATCTGAGATCCGATGTGCGAGTGCAAACCCAGGAACTCGAGGTGGTTCAGTGCTCGAATCTTGGAAACGAGGTTTGGCACGTCTTCAATGGCAATTCCGAACTTCTGATCTTCGCGAGCGGTCGCCAAAAATTCGTGGGTGTCGGCGTGAACACCGGTGTTTACGCGAATGCGAACTGGTTGAATGCGCCCCTGCGCACCCGCGGTGGCGGCGATTCGCTCAATTTCGATTTCACTGTCGATGACGATTGCGCCAACCCCGGCGGAAACAGCGCGTCCGATTTCAGCTGCCGACTTATTGTTTCCGTGAAGTCCGATGCGCTTTGGGTCGATGCCTGCCGCGAGCGCAATTGCAAGCTCTCCCCCGCTAGCCACGTCGATGTTTAGTCCGAGACGGTCGATCCAACGAACCACCTCGGTGGAAAGGAATGCTTTACCGGCGTAGTAAACAGTTGCCTCAGAACCGATCTTTTTTGAAGCGCCCTCAAGGGCTGCCTTAACCGACTTTGCATTTCGCTCGAACTCGGTCTGGTCGATTACGTAGAGTGGGGTGCCAAATTGTGCGGTTAGATCGCTAACCGGTACATCAGCAAAAACTACTTCACCATCGGAATCACGGGTAGAGCTGGCAGGCCAGATTCGCTCGGTTAGCTGGTTGTTATCTTTAGGCTCAGTGAGCCAGCTCGGCTTGATTGCTTCTTGATTCATTACATACGCTCCGGAGCGCTGACCCCAAGAATTCCAAGACCGTTGCGCAAGACAATCGAGGTGGCTTCGTTCAACCAAAGACGTGTGCGGTGAACCGATTCAACTTCGGCACCAGCTAGAGGTGTAACGCGACAGTTGTCGTACCAGCGGTGGTAGGACCCAGCAACTTCCTCAAGGTAACGAGCAACGCGGTGAGGGGCACGCTCTTCAGCGGCATGAGCAAGTACACCAGGGTACTGCGTAAGCTTCGCCAGCAGTTCCCCCTCAGCGACGTGACTCAAAAGTTCTGGCACGAACTCGGTTCGTTCAACACCCAAGGAAGCCGCGTTGACGGACACCTGACGCGTGCGAGCGTGTGCGTACTGAACATAGAAAACCGGGTTGTCGTTGGTCTTCTTTTCAAGTACCGAAAGATCAACGTCAAGCGACGAGTTGATGCTGGAACGAACTAAGGCGTAACGCGCGGCATCGACTCCAACAAGTTCAACTAAGTCTTCTAAGGTCACTACGGTTCCGGCGCGCTTCGACATGCGAACCGGCTCGCCGTCGCGAACCAAATTGACCATCTGGCCAATCAAAATCTCAAGGTTGACACCTGGTTCGTCTCCGAAAGCGGCGCACATTGCCATCATGCGAGGAACATAACCGTGGTGATCGGCACCGAGCATGTAGATGCAGCGGTCGAATCCGCGCGAACGTTTGTCTAAGTAGTAAGCCAAGTCGCCGGCGATGTAAGCAGCTTCGCCATCGCTCTTGAGAACAACCCGGTCGCGATCGTCACCGAAAGTTGTGGTTCGAAGCCAAAGTGCTCCGTCTTGCTCAAACATGTGACCGGCCGCTTTTAGTCTCTCGATTGCGCGGTCTACGGCACCAGACTCGTAAACCGAATTCTCATGGAAGTAGACGTCGAAGTCGACACCAAAATCGTGAAGTGACTGGCGAATCTCTTGGAACATCAGTTCCACACCGGCAGCTCGGAATGCTTCCTGAGCTTCTGCTTCTGGGAGGTTCAGGATGTCAACGGCAGTGCCAGCCAGAACCTGCTTGGCGATCTGATCGATGTAGGCGCCGGCATAGCCGTCTTCAGGGGTTTGCTCTCCGCGAGCGCTAGCCAGAAGTGAACGGGCGAACCGATCGATCTGCGCGCCATGGTCGTTGAAGTAGTACTCACGAGTAACTTCTGCGCCCTGAGACTGCAGGATTCGGGCCAGCGAGTCGCCAACGGCGGCCCAGCGGGTTCCGCCCAGGTGAATCGGACCGGTTGGGTTTGCCGAAACGAATTCGAGGTTTAGCTTCTGCCCCTTGAAAACTTCGCCTCGACCATAAGCATCGCCAAGTTCAACCAGCGCCTTGGCTAGTTCTCCGGCAGCGCCGGCGCTAACGGTGACGTTGATGAATCCAGGACCGGCGATGTCAACCTTGTCGACGCCATCAATTACCAAAAGTGCCTTGGAAACAAGCTCGGCTAGATCGCGCGGTTTCATACCGAAATTAGCGGCGAACTGGAGTGCTAGGTTCGTTGACCAATCTCCGTGGTCACGGTTCCTCGGACGTTCAACAACCACTTCGGTTGGAATTTCCCCAGCCTGCAGAATTCCATCGTTTTGAAGCTGGCGAAGGATGGCGACCAGGGCGTTTGAGAGTGCTTCTGGGGTCACGGTTGAGCCTTGCCTGTGCTTATGCGGGAATCCTTCAATCATACCGCCGCCAAGCCAAATGGTAGTCTTGAAGCACCCCGAGCCCCTATAGCTCAGGGGATAGAGCGTTGCCCTCCGAAGGCGAAAGCGCAGGTTCGAGTCCTGCTAGGGGCACATGTTGGAATATCTAAATCCCGAGTACCTGCTACAAACTTTTGGGCAGTTGTTTTTTGCCGTCGCCTGTCTGATGATTTTTGCGGAGACCGGTCTTCTTGCTGGCTTCTTCCTCCCTGGCGACTCGCTTCTCTTTGCGTTGGGGTTGTTTATCGCAACCGGGCAGATTGATGTTCCACTTTGGCTTGCGGTCACCCTGCTGGCGATTTCAGCGTTCGCCGGAGACCAAACCGGCTATTGGATTGGTCGAAAGCTAGGACCGGCTGTTTTCAATAAGCCAAAGTCGAAACTTTTTAAGCCTGAGAACGTTGAAGCTGCTCACAGCTTCTTCGAACGCTACGGTTCACGTGCCGTAATCCTGGCTCACTTCGTTCCAATCATGCGAACCTTTATTCCGGTTTCGGCTGGTATCGCCAAGCTGAAATGGCGCAAATACACGCTTTTCAACCTCATCGGAATTGCTGGCTGGGCCATCGGCGTTACCCTACTTGGCGCAGCACTCGGAACCAACGAATGGGTGAGCCACAACCTAGAACTAGTGCTAGTTGGTTTTGTTGTAATTTCGTTCATTCCAATCGCGCTCGAAGTTTTGCGCAACTGGAAGAAACGCTAAGCGTTCAGATACTCGATTAGCTGGCCAACGGCTTCCGCTCGGTGGCTGAGGGCATTCTTGATTTCTGGCTCAAGTTCGGCTGCAGTAACTTCGAAACCCTCTGGAATGAACACCGGGTCGTAGCCATGACCGTGCTCACCTTTTTCCTCGCGAGCGATGGAACCCGACCAAAAACCGGTAAACGAAATCTCGTTATCGCCATCGACCAGAGCGATGGTGCAAATAAACGCAGCGGAACGGTGTTCGTCCTTGACATCAGAAAGCTGCGAAAGAAGTAGACGACGGTTTTCCACATTGTCACGACCGCCGGCCCAGCGAGCGGAAAAGATGCCTGGCGAGCCACCGAGAATCTCCACGGCCAAACCAGAATCATCGGCAATCGCTGGAAGCCCGGTGTGGCGATTGGCTGCACGAGCCTTGATCAGCGCGTTCTCTAGGTAACTAACGCCGTCTTCGATTGGCTCTGGACCGTCGTAGCCAACCAGCTCAAGGTTTGCTACCGCTGGCTCAAGAATCGCTCGCAGCTCGGCAAGTTTGCCCTGGTTGTGGCTGGCCAGAACTAACTTCACCTAGACCAGAGCCTCTGCCTGGATTTTGGTTAGGTCGGCGCAACCCTTGAGAGCAAGATCGAGCAGTCGGTTTAGTTCATCACGGTCGAATGGCACGCCCTCGGCGGTTCCCTGAACTTCCACGAACTTTCCGCTACCGGTAACCACAACGTTCATGTCGGTCTCGGCACGAACATCCTCAACATAAGCCAAGTCGAGCTGTGGCTCCCCGTCGATGATTCCGACCGAGATTGCGGCAACGCTGTCGGTTAGCGGGTTGGACTTAGCCGGGATGTGCCCGTGCTTTTTGCCCCAGTTGATGGCGTCGACCAAAGCGATGTAGGCGCCGGTAATGCTTGCGGTGCGGGTTCCACCATCGGCCTGCAAAACGTCGCAGTCGATAACGATGGTGTTTTCACCGAGTGCTTTAACATCGACGATGGCGCGCAAACTGCGGCCGATAAGTCGAGAAATCTCGTGGGTACGGCCACCGATTTTGCCCTTAACCGCTTCGCGATCGGAACGAGTGTGGGTGGCACGGGGAAGCATTGAGTACTCAGCAGTCACCCAGCCTTCGCCTTTGCCAACCTTCCAGCGAGGAACTCCAGCGGTAAAAGACGCGGTGCAGAGCACCTTGGTTCCACCAAATGAAATCAACGCGCTACCTTCGGCGTGGTCGCTCCAACCACGGTGAACGGTAACTTCTCTCAGATCGTCGTTATTACGACCGTCGGCACGATTGCCCATTTTTCTCCTATAAAGACTCAACGCTGGAAACCTCGGGACCGAGGAAGCGTCGTGCCAACTTTTCAAAAGACTTGGTTTCGCCGGTGGCCTGGAAACGGTAGACCGGAGAATCGGAGGAGGTGCGCAGTAAATCATTGGCGTTCAGAGTACGGTAAACATCTTTGGCAGTCTCTTCGGCGCTTGAAACCAGGGTCACGCCGTCACCCATCACATAGCTGATAGCACCGGTTAGCAGAGGATAGTGAGTGCAGCCAAGAACCAGGGTGTCGACTCCGGCGTCGCGCACCGGGGCCAAATACTCTTCGGCAACTTTCAAAAGTTCCGGGCCCGAAGTTATGCCTCGTTCAACAAATTCCACGAAACGTGGACAAGCGGCCGTAGTGATGTCGATGTCGACCGCCGCCGCGAAGGCGTCTTCGTAGGCCTGCGACGAAACGGTTGCCTGAGTACCAATCACTCCAACGTGATTGTTGCGGGTTGAAGCAACCGCGCGACGAACGGCGGGCTGAATCACTTCAACCACGGGAATTCCTCGAGCCTCGGTGTAACGCTGTCGAGCATCACGAAGAACCGCAGCAGAAGCCGAGTTACAGGCAATAACCAAAAGCTTTACGCCTTCATCGACCAGCCGATCCATTACATCGAGAGCCAAACGACGAACCTCTTCGATGCTCTTTGGGCCGTAAGGTGTGTTTGCGGTGTCGCCAACATAGATGATCGACTCATTGGGAAGCTGATCGATAATCGCTCTAGCAACGGTTAGACCGCCCACTCCAGAGTCGAAAATACCAATCGGTGCATCATTCACGGTTTCAAGTCTAGTTAGCAGGGTCACGGCTAGTCGGTAGGCTGGTTGGGTGCAGAAATCAACCGCGCTTCTAACCGATCGCTACGAACTAACCATGGTTCAAGCCGCCCGTTCATCCGGGTTGGGTTCGCGCGAGTGCGTCTTTGAGACTTTCAGCCGACAACTTCCATCCGGGCGTAGATACGGAGTGGTTTCAGGAACCGGCCGTCTTCTGGAGGAACTACAAAAGTTTCGATTCACCGAAGCTGAACTCACCTGGCTAGCAGAAGCCAAAGTTGTTGACACTGCAACCATCGATTTTCTATCCGATTTCAGATTCACTGGAAACATTTGGGGCTACCGCGAAGGTGACGCCTATTTCGCGTACTCCCCGGTGATTGTGGTTGAAGCACCTTTTGAACAAGGCGTGCTTCTGGAAACCATGATTCTTTCGATCATGAACTACGACTCTGCTGTTGCTTCGGCTGCTTCACGCATGCGTTCGGCTGCTGGCTCGCGCTACCTCGCCGAAATGGGCGGACGTCGAACCAATGAGCAGTCGGCCGTTGCCGCTGCTCGAGCCGCATACATCGCCGGATTCGATGCCACATCGAACCTTGAAGCCGGCCGAAGCTTTGGTATCCCCACCATGGGCACCGCAGCACATGCTTTCACCTTGCTTCATAACAACGAAACCGACGCCTTCCGAGCTCAGGTGGAAACCTTCGGCACCGGAACCACGCTTTTAGTTGATACTTACAACACCGATGAAGGCGTGCGTAAGGCAATTGAAGTGGCCGGCACCGAATTGGGTGCCGTGAGAATCGACTCTGGCGACCTTGGAGTTGAGGTGGCTCGCGTTCGCGCCCTACTCGATAGCCTGGGTGCAACCAAAACCAAGATCACCGTCACAAATGACCTCGATGAACATGCGAT
>JBJOJC010000012.1:0-5329 GCA_046046825.1 Actinomycetota bacterium
GCGTTAGACATGTTGATTGCGATGAATTCCGGCATTCCTGCAATGTGCACGATTCACGCCAATTCTGCCGACGAAGCTCTAACGAAAATCAAGACACTGCCACTTCTAGCAGGCGGAAACATTTCCAGCCATTTTCTCGATTCACTAATTGGCGGATCGCTTGAACTGTTTGTTCATTGCGAGCGAGCAACCGATGGAACCCGGCGAATTTCATCTGTGAAGAGAATCGTTCCCGGCGATCCGCTCACCTTGGAAGAGGTTTTGCTTTGAGTTGGGCATTGCCATTGATAGCGGTGGTATTTCTGGTCTTATTGATATTTGAAATCAAGGCCGTCCGAGTTCGTCGAAAGCAACAGCGGCTTGCATCCGCATGGCCAAAATTCGAGGAACTATATATTTCTGCTTTGGAATCTGGAGTTTCAATTCCGGATGCGTTTAGATTTTCTCAGGATTTTGGTTTGGGGGACTTGGAACCTGCAATTGATGAATTGGTTGCACAACTCGATCGAGGAGAGCAGGTTCAAGTTTCGTTGAGGGCTTTCGGTAAAACACTGAAACTGGGGTTTGCCGATCTTTTCGTGGAAATCGTTGACCTAGCTCACCGAACCGGTTCACAAAATCTGATTTCAGCACTGAAAGAACACGCATTCGAGGTCAGGAAAGAAGTTGCTACCACGGGTGAAGTAGCTGCTCGAACGAGCGCAATCCTCACAGTGGCAAAGCTTGGCTTGCTTTCGCCTTGGGTGCTTTTAGCGGTTTTGTGTTTTAACGAGCGAAATAGAGAAAGTTTCAACAGCGGTTCCGGTGGCTTCTTGCTGGTTGGAGGGTTTGCTATTTCCTTCATCGCTTTTCGTCTGGTGGCACTGGCTGGTCAGAAAATACCTGCCCCAAGAGTTTTTGGTTTAGTCGATGCGAGTTGAACGAGAAATCATGGAGCGAAATGAAATTGCTCAAATGGCAAGCTTGCTCGCCGTCGCTTTTGATTCCGGTCTCGGAGTGGTGGCTGCCCTTGAGGAAGTCATCCCGAGAGCAAGCGGACCGAGCGCGAGAAAGCTCCAGCGCCTGTTGGGTTCGCTTAGATACGGGGGAAACCTATACGAAGAACTCGACCTACTAAGAGTCGGAGAGAAACACCCTGCCCTCGACGAGTTGGTTCTAAAGCTTCAAGCAGCGCTACAGTTCGGAACTCCAATTGCAACTCAACTGATGGCACTTGCCAGAAGTAATCGGGCAATTGTGGCTCAAATCAAAATTACGCAGGCGGCAAAACAGGAAAATCTGATGCTTCTACCGTTGGTGTTCCTGATTCTCCCCGTAACAGTGCTTTTTGCCATTTATCCCTCGACCCAATACCTAAATCTGGATTACTGAAAAGGAGAAGAAATGAGAAATATAATACGAGCCGAGCGGGGCGATGTTCCCGGATGGGTTCTGATCACACTAATGACCGCAGGTTTAGTCGTAGTTCTTTGGTCGGTCGCAACACCAGCCCTGAGTGGAATTTTGAATCAATCATTGAATAAAGTTGCGAACTTCTGAAAAAGGCTCGGCCGTTGTCGAATTTCTTCTACTCGTTATTCCAATGTTGTTTCTAATCTCGTCAACAGCCAGCGTGTCCTGGTATGCCTACGTAAAAACCCAAGCCCGAGTGATCGCCGCCAAGTCTGTCTTTCACCTGAGTCAACCAGACGGTGATCCGAATGAGGTGAGAATTAGAACTTTGTCTGAGTTTTCATCCAAGTTAGGCATGGCAAACGTGCACGTTGCCGCCGAGTTTTTCGGCAGCCTCTCTGAAATTCGAATCACCTCCTCATCGCAGGCGCTCGCGGGGTTCTCTGGTCTTTCATTCCCTGAATTGGCGGTGACATCTCATGAAGTTATGGAGTTTGAAAGATGAATCGGGTTCAGCGATTTTGGAGTTCATCGTCTTCGTCCTAGTTGGCCAACTTCTAATCTTTTCCGGCGCAATGGTAGCAGCGCAGTCGCTTGATCAAAAAGTTCGATTGGAGTTATTTGCCAGCCAGATGGCTAGGGCTACTGCACTGGGAAAGCCAGAGGCTTTGCAGGAGGTTCTCACGCAGGACTACAACCTTGAAGGCGTCTCGGTGTCTGCGGTTCCATGTCCAGAGCAGTTTGTTTGCCTAGTTGCTAGCCTCGGTGAAAGCAGGGCTAATGGAGTGAGCATTGTCAGTGGTTAGTGAGCGGGGTTCAATCCTGCCTCTTGGTATTGCTGGTCTAGCGGTGTCATTGGTGGTCAGTCTGGTTTTCTTGGAACTCGTGGGAGTTCAGTTGCAAACTCTTCGCAACAAGCAGGTTGCCGACGTTCTTTCTCTGAAAGTATCGGCAGATTTACTGCATGACGGAATTTCGCCGATTGTTGGGCTCGAATATCTGCCGGCAACCCAAATGGTATTTGGAGTAGCGATTGAACATTTGAAAATCCGACCCAGCCACGCGTCCGTAGTTAGCTTTGACGGAAAGACAATCGAAGCCACCGTCTGTAGTTACTGGATATCCATCACCGGCATCACCCTAGGAAACAGCGGCGAAGTTTGCGCGATAAGTAAAGCTAGAGCGATTTCTTAGGCGCTTGAATGTGAATTGGGATGTGCTTCCACATCAACCAAGATCCTGCCAGCGACAGAATGCCAAAGAACACAAAGCCGAAACCAAGCCCAACCGTTACGGCGGCTAGCGAAAGGATCGGAGCGGTGAGTGCAGTTGAGCCGTCGATCATGAGCCGGAAAGCTGCCAAGAACTCGCCTCTAGCGTCGGCAGGTGCCAAGTCGGCTCCTAGAACCATGATCAGGCCGGAACCCAAGCCATTGGCAATCGACATTGCTAAGCCAATCCAGAGAATGCCCCACTCATCGGTTGTGAGTGGCAAGAAGAACATGGTCACACCGAGGAGGAACATGGTTGGCACGGCTGCTGCTCGGCGACCCCACTTGTCCATGACCTGTCCGGATGTGTAGAAGAGAACCAGGTCGAGGCTTGCCGAAATGCCAATAAACAGTGTGGCGGTAGCAACAGGAAGATCTAGATAAAGAGCCCAGAGCGGAAGGCCCAGGATGCGTGCTGTGCGAACAATCGATAGGAAAGATGACGCAACGCCGAGAGTGGATAGCTTCTTCCACTCACGCTTGGTGATGTGCCAGGTGCTGTGGCGCATCTGGTTCGCTTGGTCGGCGGTGCGATCCGATTTGGTTGTAAACACCAGTGCTCCCGCGCCAACGCAGAGTGCGACCGACACCCAGTAAACGGCTTGAATGTCTCCGATGGCAATCAATCCTGCGGCCAGCAGCGGACCAAAAACACCACCGGCTCGAAACATTCCGCCGAGGATTGAAAGAGCCCGGGCTCTCACACCGAATGGCACGTGTTCGGCAATGTAGGTGTGCCGCGCTAGACCAAACACGGCGGCACATGCCCCAATCAAGAAAACGCCAATAGACATCGTTAAGAGGCTGTCGGCAAGGCCAACGCAAACCACGCCGATTGCAGCGCTATAAGCCGCCCACATCATTCCTCGGCGCTCACCAACTATGGCTAGAAACTTCGCTGCGGGCAAGTCTGCGAACAGAACCCCGAACATTAGTAAACCTGCGACGATCGAGGCAGTTGCTAGGTCGGCGCCAAGTCGTTCGGCGCTCGCGGGAATCAGCGGAATGAGGGCGTTTTCGCCTATTGAGAAAAGAAGTGACGGCATGAACACCGGAACAACAAGCTCACCAATGAGTTTGCGATTAGTTTTGGCCACCTGCCAATTATCGGTTACCTAAACTAGAAGCAGATGGCAGACCTAGACCTTTCCAAAGAAATCAGCGAACTCAAAGATACGTTTTCGAGTATTCGCGTGGTCGTTGACCCTGCGAAGCTTTCCGCAGAAGTTGCGATACTGAAAGAACAGGCTGCCAACCCTAATCTCTGGGACGACACCGCGAACGCGCAGAAGGTAACCAGCAAACTGAGCCGAGCTCAGGCGCAACTGGCGAAACTTGAATCCATCGCCTCAAGACTCGACGACCTTGAAGTATTAGTTGATCTTGCGAATGACGCAAATGATTCCGAAAGCCAGAGCGAGGCCAAGGCCGAGCTAGAGGGACTTTCGAAAGACATTGGCGAGCTCGAAATTCAGACTCTGCTTAATGGCGAATACGACGCCCGCGGGGCTGTGGTAACTATTCGTGCGGGAGCTGGCGGCGACGACGCCACCGACTTCGCCGAAATGTTGATGCGCATGTATTTGCGCTACGCCGAAAAACACAAAATGCCGGCGCAGGTTCTAGACATTAGCTATTCAGAAGGGGCTGGCATCAAGTCGGCAACTTTTGAGATCGATACCCCGTTTGCTTTTGGAACGCTTTCGGTTGAGGGTGGCACTCACCGCTTGGTTCGCATGAGTCCGTTCAACTCTGCTGGCAAACGTCAAACATCGTTTGCAGCTGTCGAAGTGGTTCCACTGATCGAGCAAACCGATGTAGTTGAAATTCCAGAAAATGATATTCGCATCGATGTGTTCCGCTCATCTGGTCCTGGTGGTCAATCGGTGAACACCACCGACTCGGCGGTTCGCATCACCCACATTCCAACTGGCACCGTGGTGAGTTGCCAGAATGAAAAGTCTCAGATTCAAAATAAGGCTGCAGCTATGCGAGTTCTGCAGTCGCGTCTGCTGGAAATTAAGCGCCGTGAAGAAGAAGCACAGAAAAAGCAGCTTGCCGGCGACGTAAAGGCGAGCTGGGGAGAGCAGATGCGCTCCTACGTCATGGCTCCCTACCAAATGGTGAAAGACCTTCGGACCGAGTATGAGGTGAACAACCCTTCTGCGGTTTTTGATGGCGACCTCGACGGATTTATTTCGGCTGGCATTCGGTGGCGTAAACAGGCTTAAAGCACCTTTCCGCCTAGGCTGGAAAAGCAATGATTTCTATCGAAAAAGTTTCTAAGACCTATAAGGGCGCCACTCGTGCTGCTCTTGATTCGGTGTCGATTGAAATTGAAAAAGGCGACTTCGTATTTCTCGTAGGTGCTTCTGGCTCAGGTAAATCGTCTCTATTGCGAATGATGCTCCGCGAAGATGTTCCAAGCAAGGGAAGCATTTTCGTTCTAGGGGAGAACCTAATCAGCATCCCAGCCCGACGCGTGCCTTACTTCCGCCGCAACATCGGCATGGTATTTCAAGACTTCCGCCTTCTTCCCAACAAAACCGTTTTTCAAAACGTTGCTTTTTGCCTCGAGGTAATCGGAAAATCTCCAGCATTCGTGGCCGATGCGGTGCCAAGCGTTTTGAAGTTGGTTGGTCTAGATGGCAAACAGGATCGCTACC
>JBJOJC010000013.1:0-2603 GCA_046046825.1 Actinomycetota bacterium
CGCTGTGCGCGTTTCTGAGGCTCCAAGCTACAACCGAACCGTAATCACCCACGATCGCCGTTCTCCAGGCGCAGTAGCGTATCTGGAAGCCGCAATCGAAATCGCAACCAGAGGAGCACAACTTGGCAGATAAGCGTATTGGTTTAGGTCGCGGAATCGGCGCGCTGATTCCTACTTCGGATAACCCAAACGAAGCTCCAATCGACGTGTTTTTCCCTGCCGGCGGTAGCTCCGGAGAAAACCTAGTCGCAGTCCCAGGTGCTCGTTTTGGGCACCTGGACATTAGTTCGATTCGCCCAAACTCCAAGCAACCTCGAAGTGTTTTTGAACCGGAAGCCTTTGCCGAGCTGGTTCACTCAATCAAAGAACTTGGCGTTTTGCAGCCGATCGTGGTGCGTTCAATTGCCGGGGAAGCCGGTAAGTACGAGCTAATCATGGGTGAGCGTCGCCTTCGCGCCTCCAAGGAAGCCGGACTGGCCAAGATTCCTGCCGTGATCCGCGAGACCGCCGACGAAAACATGCTGCGCGACGCACTTCTTGAGAACCTTCACCGAAGCGATCTAAACCCGCTTGAAGAGGCCAGTGCCTACCAGCAGCTTTTGGAAGATTTTGGAATCACTCAGGAAGAGTTGGCGAATCGAATTGGTCGCTCGCGTCCGAAGATCACCAACTCGATCCGTTTGTTGAAACTTCCAGCCGAGGTGCAGCGCAAGGTTGCCGCCGGTGTTCTAAGCGCCGGTCACGCCAGGGCTCTCTTGTCAATCGAAGATTCTTCTCGCCAGCTGGACCTTGCCAACAAGGTGATCAATGAGGGTCTTTCGGTTCGAAGCCTCGAGGAAATAGTTGCCATTGCTAAGCCAGGCGGCAACGGCAAAGCCAAGGTTCGCCCAGGTGGTCGCCAGGAAATGCTTCAGGGTCTAGCCGAGCAGGTTGGGGACCACCTAAGCACCAAGGTCAAGATTTCTATCGGAACCGGCAAGGGAACCATCGCCATTGAGTTCGGCAGCATCGACGACCTAAAGCGCATCGTGAAGGAAATCGGCGTAGAAGCCGAATACTAGACCGAAAGTCTAATTTAGCCGCGGCCTCGAAGAGCTGATTCGGCTAGCGAGTAGTAAACCTCACCCAAACCGTGTCCTGCCGCCACAACCGCCTGTGGAAGCAGTGAAGTTTCGGTTAGTCCAGGCAAAACATTGGCTTCCAGGAACCATGGGGTTCCCTTTTTGTCGATGATTAGGTCGATTCTCGAAAGGTGTCGAAGCCCAAGAGACTCGTGAGCCTGAATCGCCATCTTTGCAGCGCGCTCGGCCACCGCCTTAGTTAGTCGGGCTGGAACGTAGTAGTTGGTTTCGCCAGCTGTGTAGCGTTCCTGGTATCCAAACTGACCGTTGGTTGGCTCAATCTCAACAGCAGGCAGAGCAATCGGCCCAGCACCAAGGTTAATCACGCTAATTGCGAGCTCGGTTCCTTCAACAAACTTCTCGATAATCGCTACATCGCAGTAAACATAGGCATCGATCATGGCACGCGAGAGTTGATCCTGCTTGCGAACGATGGTCACGCCCTGAGCTGAACCCGAACGAGCCGGTTTTACCACTACCGGGAACGCCAACGACGACGAAATCGCCTTCAAAACACCCTCAGCGTCTAGTTCACGAAATGATTCCTTCGGCAAAGTAACCGAATTCGGAGTTTGAATACCCGCGTTTGCCACCAAAATCTTGGCAATCGACTTATCCCAGGCCAAACGAGCCGATTGGGCGGTTGCTCCAACGAATGGAACCCCGGTTAGTGCCAAAATGTCGCGAAGAGCACCGTCTTCGCCGGTGGCACCGTGCAAACAAGGCCAAATTACATCTGGCTTGTCCTTTTTGATGTTTCCGAGCAGAGCAGAATCCGGTTCGCGGATGATCACACTCGCACCTTGTTCGATTAGTGCGTCGGCAACCCGTCGACCGGATTTCAGGGAAACCTCGCGTTCGTGAGAAATACCTCCGGCCAGAACCAGAATGCGCAATTTTCCGCTCTGTTTAGGTTTTGGAATCAATTTGCTGCTCCTTTCGTGCCAAAAGTATCGAGAAGTTCGGTTTGACGGTTGATAACAGTCGCCAAACGCTGAATTCCCAGGCGAATTCGCTCAGGAGTTGGGTAGGAGTAGCAAACTCGAAGTTTGTTGTGGCCAGTTCCATCACCATAGAACGCGGTGCCAGGGGTGTAGGCAACCAATTCCTTCACGGCGAGAGGCAACATAGCCTTAGAGTCAACGCCATCCGGCAAGGTTACCCACAGGTAGAAGCCGCCATCCGGTTCGGTGGTGTGAAGTTTTGGCAAGAATTCGCGCATCGCACTCAGTGCCGCGTCTTTTCGCTCGCGGTAAACGCCGCGGAAGGTGTCGATCTGTGCCTGCCAGTCGCTATTCGCCAAATATTCACTGATCATCATCTGCGAGAAGGCGCTCGGACACAAAATCGCCGACTCCTGAGCCAAAACCAGCTTGTCTTTGATGGCTGGGGGAGCCAAAACATAGCCAACGCGGAAACCTGGCGCCAAAATCTTCGAGAACGAGCCGAGGTAGATAACTCCCTCTTCATCCATCGAACGCA
>JBJOJC010000014.1:0-18307 GCA_046046825.1 Actinomycetota bacterium
CGATTCTCGCCTCAGAAACATCGGAATCGGTGATGGTTCCGTTTGCAGAAACCAATTGGATTCGCTTTGGTGCTCGCTGAGCCAAGGCTTCAAGTTGCGATCTGGCTCGCCCAGCAGCCCAAGACTCTAGAGCGCGACCGGTAGCAAGCATTAGGGCGATGATGCTTGCAGCTATCCACTCACCGGTAAGCGAGGTAGCAATTATGGCAATGAGAGCCAAAATATCCGAACCAATTTCGCCTTCACGCACGGAGGTCCAAACTAACCGAAGCGATAGACCAAAGCCGATTGCGGCCCCGGCCATAAATGCCAAGTCGCTCGCGAGCAAAAGACCCAGAACCAGCGAGACGCTAGTTCCAGCCAGAAGCAATAATGAGGACTTAGATACTCTCCGCACGAGCGATTTCAACCTGTTCTTGTCGGTCAACCACTTTAACGCGTTCGCGGTTCACCGGACCTGAGAAATTAGTTCCTAGCCGTAGTTCGTGTTCGTTGAGCTTGAGCCAACCCGACCAATCGGTGTAGGCAACGCCACGGTTCTGAAGAAGTGCCAAAACCTGCTCAAGCTGTGGTTCGACTGGATCGGCTAGGGTTTCCACATCGGCGACTAGGTTTTCAATCGTTTCCATGGCGTCACTCTTGGTGTGACCGATAAGACCAACCGGACCACGTTTGATCCAACCAGTGGCATACAAACCTGACACCTGGTTTTCGTTCTCATCAACAACTCGACCACCAAGGTTTCGGATAACCCCCTTGGTCTCGTTGTATGGAACCTCAGGAAGTTCACTTCCCCAGTAGCCGATGGCTCGGTAAATGGCTTGAAGTGGGTAATCGCGAATCTCGCCCTTGCGGTCGAAACGCATTCCAACCACATGACCGCTTTCGCCAACAATTTCTTGCGGTTGGTGCCAGAAGTGAAGGTGAAGGCGGCGCTTGGCAGGTTCGGAGTCTCTCTCCAGCCAAGATTGCAGAACGCGAGCCATAACGCGATGCTGGTTGGTAACGCCTTCGGCGTCTTCGTTGAACCAACCTTCAGGAAAGTCTTCTGGGTAGAGAACGATTTCAACGTCTTCCACTTCGCCGAGCTCACGCAGTTCGATCGGGGTGAACTTGATGTCTGAAGGACCTCGACGACCAAAGACGTGAACATCGGTAACCGGCGACGCCTTCAAGCCCTCGTAAACGTTTGCTGGAATGTCGGTGGTTAGCATGTCGTCGGCTTGCTTAGCCAAAACGCGTGCAACATCAAGAGCCACGTTTCCGTTTCCAAGCACCGCCACCTTCTCAGCGGTCAACGGCCAGGTGCGAGGAACGTCTGGGTGCCCGTCGTACCAGGAAACGAAGTCTGCTGCACCGAAGGAGCCTTCAAGGTCAACGCCTGGGATGCTGAGCTGCGAGTCTTTTATGGCGCCGGTTGCGAAGATCACTGCGTGATAGTGGCGCTGGATGTCGTCGAGTTTTAGATCTTTACTAAACTCAACATTTCCGAAGAATCGGATCTTTCCCGAATCGAGCATCTCGTGCAGTGAATTTACGATTCCCTTAATGCGCGGGTGGTCGGGCGCTACTCCGTAACGAATCAAACCGTATGGTGCTGGAAGCGAATCGAATAAGTCGATGGTTACGTTCTCATAGGAACTGGCGAGGATGTTACCTGCATAAATACCGGCAGGGCCAGCGCCAAAAATCGCAACACGTAAGGGTTTCATATAACTAGTTTAAGGTGAGCCCCAGTTTAGATACCTATTCGAAAGTCGAACTGCGCTTTGGTAAACGTATCCTTTTCGTGACCCAACCCTAACCATCAACCAGCCCCGCTCAGACCACTGGAGGGTGAGGGAGGTGCCCGGGGCTAGAGTTCGAATTATTGGACCACCGGGTCTGGTGCGTAGATAAGTAGAAACCAGTGTGGTCAATTGGGCAGACGGATAGTTTGACGCCTTTGTGATTTGCCCCTGCCACTGGCGGTAAATAAGGTCACTGACTCCTCTAACGGCCGCGCCGGTACTACCCGATCGACCGATTACCGCCAAGATGTAGGTGCTCTTAGGCCCGAAGATAATCGCGCTGTCGCCCTCGATCATCCCAGTGTTGGTTAGAAGTTGACCCGATTTTGACCCAACCACCGTTCCAACCGGGAGGGCTGAACTGATCCGAGATCGCCAAACCTGCCCTTTCAGAAGATTTCTGAACCTAGTCGTTTGAGTTGAATCGAGTAATTCCCCAGACTGCAGAAGTGAAAGAAATTTTGCAACATTGGCGGTCGTGGTGTGTTTAGTTAGGTATTCGCCTTCGGAATTAGTCACCACGTGGCTATCGGCTAGGCCAAGCGTAAGTAGACGTGAGTTGATGAACTTGATTCCAAGCTTCTGGCGAATGTCTACCGCACACTCATTGTCAGAGTAAGAGATCATCAGCTTGAGACAGGTTTGAACCGAGTAGTTCGAGGCCAGTTTGGTTGACAGGGACCATTTGCCATTCTGGATTTTCTCAAGAGCGAGACCCGCGTAATAAAGCTTGAAAATTGACGCAGGGTCAACTTGCGTTTGGTCATGTAGGTGAACTTGACGATTACCGCCGGAAATCTCAATAGCCGTTACCGAGTAAGTCCCTGGTCTAGACAGAAGATAGTTTTCCAGTTCTGCGCTCAGGGATGCACTTTCTTCCGAAATTGCTGGAGCCGGACTCATGCCTAGAAGAAGAGTGACTAAAGCGATTCTCGCAATCAACTTCCGGATGGTTTTCCCCATAATCCGAGTTTATGGAAAAACGCCCCGAGCCAGTAGCTCGGGGCGTTTCACTAAATGAATTACTTGGTTGGTGGCTTTGGAATCTGAAGCACAAGAATCAGATACAGTCCGTAAACCAATACCGCAGCAGCGGCAATGAAACAGATAACCGCAAGTAGGCGGAAAGCGATCTCCTTGGCAACTGAATCGCTCTTAGCTTTCTTACCCTTGTTGCCGCTGGCTAAAGCCTGCTGGGCAGTGGTTAGCAAACGAACTCCTAGGGAGAAAAAGGTGACTAGAAGTGCCGATGCACCGATTGCGGCTCCGGCGACCATGATTAGGTCATTCCACTTGATTTCAATCATTACTTCTTACCCTTTCCCTTGTTAGCCTTGGCAGCTTTCTTGGCTTCTAGGCGAACTTCACGTGGGGTTGCAATGGCAACGCCGACTTCTTCGACATCGCTCTGAGCCAAGCTCTTGTGGTTGATTGCATTCTTGCGTGACATCTGGAAGATAATCACGATCAGCACCACGGCGAGGATTGCGTCTAGAACTAAACCAGCGGTTCCAAGACCGTTTGTTAGCAGCGCTGAGAGCATACCCACGGCAGCCGCTGCTGGAAGGGTTAGGAACCAGCCGATGACAATCTGCCCAGCTTTACCCCAGCGAACCTTAGCGCCTACTCGTCCGAGGCCCGAACCGATTACCGAGCCCGAGGCAACCTGAGTGGTTGAAAGTGCAAAACCTAGGTGGCTTGAGGCAAGGATGGTGGCACCGGTGGCAGCTTCAGCAGCAAAGCCCTGAGCCGGACGGATTTCTGCAAGTCCGTGACCCATGGTCTTGATGATTCGCCAACCACCGGAAAAGGTTCCTACCGAGATTGCGATTGCGGCAGAAAGAATTACCCAGAATGGAACACCGGCATCGGCGCTCTGCATTCCGGCAGCAACTAGAACAAGTGTGATTACACCCATGGTCTTCTGAGCGTCGTTGGTTCCGTGAGACAGAGCAACCAGCGACGACGAGAAAATCTGACCAATCTTGAACTTTCCACGACCGGTTGCGACATTCTTTTTGCGTCCGGTAATGATGTAAGCCAGGCTAGTGGCCAGCCAAGCGGCGATACCAGCGATTAGCGGAGCGAAGAGAGCTGGAATCAGAACCTTCTCAACAATCTTTACTACGTTTACCGCGTCGAAGCCACCGTAAACAATGGCAGCTCCGATTAGTCCGCCGAAAAGTGCGTGAGAAGAAGAAGATGGTAGACCGAAGAACCAGGTGGTTAGATTCCAAAGAATGGCTCCAGTTAGGCCGGCAAAGATCATCGCCGGACCCCAGGCAGTTAGGTCGCCCTGGATGGTGTCGGTGGAAATGGTCTTAGCCACAGCGGTCGACAGGAATGCGCCGATGAGGTTCATGACGGCGGCAATGATCACGGCGGTGCGTGGCTTCAGTGCTCCGGTTGCAATTGGTGTAGCCATTGCGTTGGCAGTGTCATGGAAACCGTTCGTGAAATCGAAGAACAGCGCCAAGGCGACAACCAGTGCAACAACTAGAAATATGGTTTGGGAACTGTCCACAATTACCTTTTCTCGAATTTGTACGGGGAGTGAATAACTTCTGTTGTGGTTAGAAACAACGAGTAAAGACTAAGTAACTAACTTTGTTTACCTTACTAACGCAAGGTGAACAGTAGGTGAACTAATTACCCCTTGAGAAACGGTGCTTTTATGGTGCGACCAAGTTCGCGGTAGCGGTAAACCAGCAAAGGAATCGCGATAGCGAAGTAGAGGTACGCCACCCAGATTCTGATGTCTGGGTTCGGGAACACCAGAGTCACGGCGAAGAGACCAATTAGGGCAATCGCATCGAGTTTGCCCAAACGCAGGCTGAGCAGAATTGCCACACCAAAAACGGTTTGAGCAATGGTAAGAGTGAACTCTTCAACCTGAACTGGGTCCATTGGGAGACCACCCTGGCCACCACCAAGTGCATAACCGAGTGGAAGAGATCCCGCGAGTGCAGTCCACTGGTTTACCTTGCTCGAAACTAAGATAGCCAAACCAATCGCAGGCTTACCACGCAGAGCGAACATGATGGCAACGATGAACTCAGGTGCCTCCGATGCCAGTGGAGCTAGCCACTGAACCAGGATGAATTCATCGATTTTTAGCTCTTTACCGGCTTCGATAAGTGAGTGCGCAAATGGCTCGGCAACAACAATGATCACGAACGCGGCAAAAGCAGCGGTGACAAATAAGAAGATTCGGCGAGGCCACTTAGGCAGTGCACCAACCAGAGCAGGAATGCCCTCTAGCTCTGGCTCTTCCTTGTCTTGCTTAGAGACTCGGATGAGGTAAAGAACGAACAGAAGGATTAGTGCAGATCCAGTGAAAAGATCAAACTGCTTGGTGAGCGGCACCATTAGAGCAATCAGCGAGGCAACGATTAGGAAAGCAAGATCCACTCGAGATTCTTCTTCCAAGGTCACGCCGAACTTGTAGTTCTCACCGGTCTTGTTATCGCGAACCTTACGCATTGCAAGATAACCGAAGAATGCCATCGCAGGCCATCCCAAACCAAGCAAGAGTCGGTTGGCGCCGGTTAGGTTAGCCGAAGCATAAGCGGCCATCGAGGGATCTGAGCCGGCAGCGAAGGCGAAGTAGAAGTCGACGACATATTCAGGAAGGATCGCGATTACGGCCAGCAATGCAATTGATAGGCCTCCGCGGAGATCTAGTTCTGCGGCCTCGCTAATCCAGCCGAGCACGAATGCTCCAGCAACCACAGCGCCACCAAAAGCAAACATGCCAACGACAGGGCTGATTTCAGCATGTGAAAGCTCTAGGAAAAGACCCGGAAGGGTGAGCCCAAAGGCAATTACGAATGGGAAAAATAGTCGAAACCAGTACTTGGCTCCAGAAGTTGGGGTCAGGGCGTGTGACATATTCTTCCTATATGATCTGGCAGCCGTCGGCTGCTAACTTTTCTTTTGCTAATTGACTTGTTTCTTCGGTTACGCCAGCAACTAGATTGCTTAGTACCCGCACTTCTAAACCTTGATTCTTCGCGTCGAGAGCAGAGGCTAGAACGCAATAGTCGGTTGCCAGGCCAGCAACGTCGACCGAAGTTACACCTAAATCTTGGAGTAAGTCTGCCGTCGACTGACCCGAGCTAGTTACACCTTCAAAGATAGAGTAAGCCGGCTTGCCCTGACCCTTTTGAATATGGTGACTTATCGGAGTGAGATCTAGGTTTGGGTGATACTCAGCCCCGTGAGTTCCGGCAACGCAGTGAACCGGCCAACTGTCTACGAAATCCGGGGTTTCTCCGGCCTTAGCGAAATGCCCACCGTTGTTGTTCGAAGCATCGTGCCAATCGCGAGATGCAATGACGAAATCGTAATCCGATCCATGGCTTGCAAGGTACGTGGAAATTTCGGAGGCAACCTGCGAGCCGCCGGAAACCGCCAGAGAACCGCCTTCACAGAAGTCGTTTTGAACATCGATGATGAAGAAAGCTTTAGTCATTTGATAGTTCAAGCCCGCAGTTATAGATCGCGGTTGCGAGATTATCGATGGCAAGTTTGGTGTTTGGGCTGGTGGCTGCACCGGCCGCCTGAATTGCAAAAGCCAAACGTGAACCATCTTTGGCGTCCATGTAACCAACCAGTGCATAAGCGCGGTAGATGCTGCCGGTCTTAGCGAAAATGTGTCCGCGAGCCAAAGAGTTTTCCCCGCCAAAACGGCCAGCTAGCGTGCCCGACTTTCCAGCGATAGGGAAACCCTTAACCACGCTTTGCAGGTTGGCATCGCCGGCGAGAATCTTGGCCATTAGGTTGTTGTAGAAAGATGGCGGAATCAGGTCGTTCTTAGATTCTCCAGAGCCATCCTTGATTACAACTCCGGTCCAGTCGAGACCCATGGTGCTTAGCGCCTTCTGGTAACCGGTCTGAATTGACTCTAGGTTCGAAGGCAATCCCTGTGAAATCGCAACGTGACGCGCAAGATACTCGGCGATGGTGTTGTCGCTGGCCGAGATCATGTAGTTGATCAGGGTTGGCAGTTTGGCCGACTTCACTTCGGCAATCTTGGTGGCGCCGCCAGCAGCAATTCCGGCACTGATGTCGGCGTTTGCAGCAATCATTCCAAGCGCCTTTTTAAATTCACGTGAAGCACGACCGGTTGGGTCGGTGCTTCGAGCTGAAACGGCCGCCTTAGGGTTGGTTCGGTCACCGTCAACCATAAGCGAGGTGATCATTGGTTGGTAGCCACCGGTGCGCTCGGCAACCGGCCAGCTGGCTTCCCAGGTAGAACCCGTAATCAGAGTTGAGTCAACAACGATGTGCTTGATCTCAGTGGTGCCCATTGAGGTTGCCCAGTCGTTCACCTGCTGAGCCAAGTCACTGAGGCGAGCGGCGCCCGCGTAGACCGATGAGCCGGTGGCTAGACGAGTAAGGGTTGGGTCGCCGCCACCAACCAACACAATAGTGTCTGGCTTGCTTGGTGAGTAGACCACTTTGGTGCTAATTCGGAAGTTTGGGCCAAGCGCCTGCATCGCAGCTGCCGCCGCTACAATCTTGACCGAAGATGCCGTGATTGACGGGGTGGATCCGCCGTTATCGAATAGAACGTCACCTGAAGCTAAATCGATTACCTGGGCCGCAAGGGTGCCGAGACGTGGGTCGCTTGCTTGTTCTTTCACCGAGCATGAAGCTACCGGCTCGGTTGTAGGTGTTTCAGTTGAAGTTTCGGTTGGGCTTGCTGTTGGATTACCCGATGGAGTTCCGGTGGCGCTGATTCCCCAAATGGTCAACGCCAAAACCAAGGCACCACCGGTGGCACCGATAACGGTTTGCTTCAAGAACTCAAACTTAGGCTTGCTCAAAATCACTCCAATACAGCGGACTTTTCAAGTCTAACCAAGCCCTTTGACATGCCTAGACTTGACCTATGCGCACCTTGAAAAATCTTCTGACCGCTCTTGCCGTGATTCTTCTTATCGCGATCCCGTCGAAGCCTTCGTTCGCACACACCGATGTTGATGGCACCACCCCATCGGCTGGCGAAGCGGTGGCTGGTGGCGAGCAACTGATCAGCGTAACCTTCAACGAGAACATTTTGAACCTGGCCGGCTCCACCGAGATTGTTGTGGTTGACCCTTCCGGAAACCCGGTCAAGGCCGACTGCTCTGGCGTGGAAGATAAGACCATCTTTACTAATGCTTTCCTCCCGACCCAGGGAGACTATGAAGTTACCTGGCGCACAGTTGCCGAAGATGGCCACCCGATTAGCGGAAAATTCACATTCAGTGTTTCTGAAGATGCCGAGACCGAGTACACCGTGCCAGCTTGCGCCTCGGATTCGCCAACCGTTGAACCAACCCCAAAGGTGATTGCTACGCCGCTAGCAGCTACCGAAGAGAACCACCAGAATCACAATTCTGGGCTAAACCCATTTGTTGGTTCGGGTTTGGCCGTGGTTGGAGTGGCCGTTATTGCTTGGCTACTGTTCCGCCGAAAGTCTGCTACTAAAGAGTAGATCCACAGACGTAAAGCTTCTCAACCACGTCGTCGATGGCGCTCTTGGTTCCAACGCCAACGAAACGTCCGTGTGCCTTATCCGATCTAGCGAAAATCGCAAAAGCAATTTTGTGTGCGTCTGGGGAAGTTACGATTCCCGCAAGGCTGTAAACACTTCCGATGTAACCCGTTTTTGCTCGGATGCTTCCCTTAGGGATTACCAAATCGTACTTCTTAGTCGTTTTGTTGTAATTCAAAAAGCGACCGCCGAGTGTTCCGCCATCGCCGGATGTTGCCATCAGTTCCGGTAGCAGTGCGATGTCACTTTCCGGATTTGCGGCTGCGCTCATTAGCGAAACTAAAAGCTGCGGTGTGACCTGATTAGTTGCGGCCAGACCTGAAGCATCTTTCATAACCAGCTTTTTATAGTCGACGCCGAGGCTCGAAAAGAGTCGACGACCCATTCGCAGTACCGAAGAGTAGTGGTTCGGCAATTTGAGAGCCAGCTGGGTATGGCGCGCAATAACCTCGGTCTCCGAGTTGTCTGAAATCCTTAGGGCATGGCGAATCCAGTTGTCGATTGGTTGCGAATCTTTGGAGACCAGAACGGTCGCGGTTACCGGAGTAACTCCCTTGATTACCTTGGCATTCTTGGCGGCTTCGCCCAACCAAGTTTTGAAGTAACGACCAACCTGTGCTGCTGGGTCGGAAACACGAACTCCGCTGTACTTCTTATCAGTCAGGTCAGGGTTAATTCGGCCAGCATCAACCATCAGCCCCGAGATCGGCGAAATATCGCCGTTGGTTCTGGAATAGGCGTACCAGTTCGGGTTCCACAAAGGACCCTTGAAGAAAGTATCGTCAAGCACAATTTTGTTAATTACCGTTCCGGCGGGAAGCGCCGCGAGCGCCTCACTGGCCAGAATGCGCAGCTTAGCTGGGTGAGCACCTGGCAGGTAATACGTTGTGTAGGAAGAGGCACCTACCCGAGTTAGCGTGTGATCTCCCCCACCACGAAGCACGAGGGTTCCTGGCTCTTCGGGGATGGTCAGCACCGAGGTAGTGGCTCGATAAGGCAGGGCGCCGGCAACCAAGCGCGGATTCACAATGAACTTGATGGCCGCAGCAGCAGTGATGGTCTTCATCACCGAAGCCGAAGGAGTTTGCTGGTTCGAACGAACGTTGACCAAAACCTTGCCAGTGGTGATGTCGACCGCATAGGCATAGAGTTTGCCTAGTTTGGCGGCAGAAAGTTCCGCCTTGATCGGCGTGCAATCGGCTGCCTGCGACGGAATCGCACCAACGAGAAGTAAACCAAGCGCGGCAGTGCTAGCAATCAAGAGCCGGCTGAACTTTTTCACTTGTCTAGGCTATCGGCACTAGATGGGAAACTGCTCGGCATCTCTCGGTGTCACGGCAGGAAGGTGCAGTTCGCTCTCTATTCGTGAACCCAAAGCCTCGGCGGCACCGGTTTCACCGTGAACCACAAAAACCTGCTTAATCCGGTCTTTGGCAACTCCAATCCAGGTAAGTAGTTCATCGGCATCGGCGTGAACGGAGAATTCTTGAACATTTCCGATTTGAGCCTTCACCGGAACCATCTCGCCGTGCATTCGAACCTCGGTTGCACCATCCAAAAGGTTTCGACCGCGAGTACCCATTGCTTGGTAGCCAACCATGATCACGGTGTGCTTTGGATTGGGCAACATGTCACGCAGGTGATGAACCACTCGTCCGCCGGTTGCCATGCCGGATGCCGAAATAATTATGCAGGGCGTAACTGGATTGTTGATTGTCTTCGATTCGTCAACGGTTACCAATTCCACCAAGGTGCCCGGATCAAACGGGTCACGACCTTGCCAGGTTTCCGCAATGTCATCGCGGATTTCGTCTGAGTGTTTGTTGATAGCATCTCGATAGAAAGCCAGAGCTTTGAGAGCCATCGGACTATCGGCATAGATCGGCACTTGGCGAATCTTTCCCGTTTCGAATAGCTCCCGCAGGTGAACCAGGATCACTTCGGTGCGGTCAACTGCAAAAGCCGGAATTAGCACCGACCCGCCACGATCGATGGTGGTGTTGATTACCGTGGCGAAATCGTCGGTAGTAGGAGTGTGCTCGCGATCCCCATAGGTTGATTCGGTTACCACCGCATCAAACAGACCTTCAGGAAACGCTCCTGGCGCCTTCAGAAGCGGGTGATCGGGGCGGCCGAGGTCGCCGGTAAACAGCATTCGCTTTCCGAAAAATTCAACCTCGACGAATGACGCACCCAAAATATGCCCAGCAGGGTGGAAGGTCACGAAAGTTTCCTTGGCAACTTCAACCCGAGCAGCAAACTCTTGTGGCTCAAACAATTTCAGGGTTTGGTCAACATCTGGTTCACCATAAAGCGCCAGTGGTGGATTGTGCTTGGAGAAGCCTTTTTTAGCAGCCCACTTAGCATCTTCGGTTTGAATGCGAGCTGAGTCTCGCAAGATTACTTCTGCCAACTTTCCGGTGTACTCGGTGAGGAACACTTTCCCCTTGAAGCCAAGTTTCACCAGCCGCGGCAGGTAACCGCAGTGGTCTAGGTGCGCGTGGGTAAGAACCACGGCGTCAATAGTTTCAGGATCCACAGCGAAGTCGGCCCAGTTCTTGAGCCGAAGCTGTTTAAGCCCTTGGAACATCCCGCAATCAACTAGGACCCTGGTTCCCTGATAACTCAGCAGGAATCGGCTTCCAGTTACTGTTCCGGCAGCGCCTAGAAATTGGATGGATGGTTGTTCCCCTTGTGCATTCATATTTCGAGTCTATGTTTCATGTCACAGTCAGGGTTTATCTTTTCTGCATGACCGATAAAGATTTAGATCCCGACGACGATGGTTCAGGCATGACCGAAGGCGACATCCATTCCGGCCCTGGCGGTTATGAAGGAATGGGCTATTCGGGAGGCTACGCCGCCGACTATTTGAGCAAGGACGACGACGAAAAAGATGAAGACGAAGATGACGACTTCGATGAAGACGAAGCGAACCGTTACTAGCTAAACCAGTTTGTAATCGCCGCTACCAAGTAGCACTGGCGAGGATTTGAGCACTTCGTACTCTTCGTCGGTAAAGAGGCGTGAGCGGATAATGAATCGCATGCCCTCTGGGGTTTCGAGCGAGAATCCGCCGCCGCGACCCGGAACCACGTCGATCTCTATGTGAGTGTGTTTCCAATACTCGAACTGCTCGAGTGAAATCCAAACCTTAATCGGCTTTTCGATTCCAGGAACCTCAAGTTCGCCGAGAAGCACATCGGCTCCGCCAACCCGGAATTCGCCGTCGAGGTAGCACATTGGCGCTGAGCCATCGCAGCAACCGCCCGACTGATGGAACATCAGGTTCCCATTGCGATTGGTGAGTTTCAAAAGCAACTCCCCAGCGGTCGCGGTAACGTCGATGCGTTTGGGAAGAGTTCCGTAAATGGTGCTCATAACTGCAGATTACTCCTCAATAATGAAAGTGCGGGAGCCCGTAAGAACTCCCGCACCATCAACCGATTTTCGATTTAGAAGAAACCGAGTTTGTTCTCGGAGTAGCTAACCAAAAGGTTTTTGGTCTGCTGGTAGTGGTCGAGCATCATCTTGTGGTTCTCGCGACCGATACCAGATGACTTGTAACCACCGAAGGCAGCGTGTGCTGGGTAGGCGTGGTAGTTGTTAGTCCACACGCGTCCGGCCTGAATGGCACGTCCGGCGCGGTAAGCAACGTTAATGTTGCGAGTCCAAACGCCTGAACCTAGTCCGTAGAGTGTGTCGTTAGCAATTTCCATGGCCTGCTCGAAACCATCGAACTTAGCAACCGAAAGCACCGGACCGAAGATCTCCTCCTGGAAGATTCTCATGTTGTTGGTGCCCTCGAAGATGGTTGGCTCGATATAGAAACCGCCCGATAGGTCTCCACCTAGGTCGGCACGCTTGCCGCCCATAAGTAGCTTGGCGCCTTCCTGCTTACCAATTTCGATGTAGCTCAAGATTTTCTCAAGCTGGTCGTTCGAAGCCTGGGCTCCGATCATGGTTGCGGTGTCTAGTGGGTTGCCCTGGATGATGGCCTTGGTGCGAACCATGGCATCGGCTAGGAACTTGTCGTAGATCGGTGCATCGATTAGGGCACGTGAAGGACAGGTACAAACTTCACCCTGGTTTAGGGCGAACATGTTGAAGCCTTCGATTGCCTTGTCGTAGTAAGCATCGTTGTTCTCTGCGATATCACGGAAGAAGATGTTTGGTGACTTTCCGCCAAGCTCGAGGGTTACCGGAATGATGTTTTCCGAGGCGTACTGCATGATTAGGCGTCCGGTGGTGGTTTCACCAGTGAACGCAATCTTGGCAATACGACGCGATGATGCAAGCGGCTTTCCAGCTTCAACACCGAAACCGTTAACAACGTTGACCACACCGGCAGGTAGCAAGTCTCCGATGATTTCCATCAGGTACAGAATCGAAGCCGGGGTCTGCTCGGCTGGCTTTAGAACTACGCAGTTACCTGCGGCTAGTGCGGGAGCAAGCTTCCAAACAGCCATGAGGATTGGGAAGTTCCAAGGGATGATCTGCCCTACTACACCCAGTGGCTCGTGGAAGTGGTAAGCAACGGTGTCGTTGTCTAGCTCTCCGAGCGAACCTTCCTGAGCGCGGATTGCGCCAGCGAAGTAGCGGAAGTGGTCGATTGCTAGTG
Source organism: Actinomycetota bacterium (assembly GCA_046046825.1). Classification (GTDB taxonomy): domain Bacteria; phylum Actinomycetota; class Actinomycetes; order Actinomycetales; family Microbacteriaceae; genus Rhodoluna. Next base: position 12,956 of record JBJOJC010000014.1, read on the forward strand.
GGATGTCGGCAGCCATGGTCTCGCGAACCGGCTTTCCGTTGTCCCAGGTTTCAGCAACAGCAATCTTTTCTAGGTTCTCTTCCATGCGGTCGGCAATCTTGTTCAAAATGATTGCGCGAGCGGTGACTGAAGTCTTTCCCCAGGCTGGTGCTGCTGCGTGTGCGGCATCTAGTGCCTTGTCGATGTCGGCTGCGTTGCCTCGGGCAATCTCACAGAAAACACGACCGGTGACCGGGGTCACGTTCTCGAAATATTCTCCTGATGACGGCGCCACATACTGGCCGCCGATCCAGTGGTCGTAGCGGGGCTTGAATTCAACAATGGACCCTGCTTGACCTGGTTGTGCGTAAACGCTCATTGCTTTTCCTTTTCTTCGGTCAGCACCTTTGCCGACCAGTAAATCGAACATTACGCCCGCAAATTCCGCTAGAAAACGCCAAAAACACCCAACTAGCCATAAGCACATCTAACGGATAGGTAACGACCTAGCCAAATGGCTAGGTAACGGGTTTAGCATCTAGTTATGGATCGAGAAAAACGCTCCGATGTACCTCTAGGCAGACGCATGCCTCAGGCCACCACGCGCATCGTGGTTGCCGACCGCAACGTGATTACGCGCGTGGGCCTGCGTTCCATCCTCGAGCGCAGCACCGGCTTTGCCGTGATTGCCGAGGCTACGAGCTACGACGCCGTTATCGATGCCGTTGATGAACACGGTCCCGACGTTCTGATCATCGACCTTGACCTAGGCGACGACACCACTCGGGGGCTAAAGGTGGTTGAAGAAGTCACCGACCGTTACCCGTCCACCAAAGTTCTGGTTCTTGCCAACACCTTGAGTGAAATGATTGTCGTGGAAGCACTTCGTCGCGGCGCCAACGGCTACCTTTGCAAAGACGACGTGAAAGCCGACGAACTCGGCAAAGGCGTGAAGGCTATTCAAGATGGCGAAACGGTTTTGGGTAAAGGTGTCGGTAATCTAGTGGCCCACTCACTCGGTTCAACCAGGCAAACTGAACATCTCACCGATCGCGAAGTCGACGTAATCAAGCACGTTGCTAAGGGCCTAAGCAACAAACAGATTGCCGCCGCCATGTTCATCAGCGAGAGCACCATCAAATTCCATCTGCAGAATGCCTCGAGGAAGCTGAACGCCCATCGCCGCGCTGAGATTGTTCACCGAGCTGCAGCGGCTGGTCTTCTTTAGAAAATAACAATTCGACACGCTCTACTACTTTGACTTGCAGACTACTCCGCAATATGTAATAGTGATTCAAAGAAAGGGGCGAATTGGACTCGACACAACTTCTAAAAGGTGTTCTCGACACCGCGGTACTAGCCGTTCTTGAAAATGAAGACGGCTACGGCTATGACATCGTTCGCAGGTTGCGCGATGCCGGATTCAACGAGATCGGCGACGCAACTGTCTACGGCACTCTCCGCAGGCTCTACACCGCCGGAACACTAACCACTTATTTGGTGCCATCTGATGGCGGGCCACACCGAAAGTACTACTCGATCAACGAAAACGGCCGTGCCACACTTGTCGCCGGACGAACCATCTGGAATCAATTCACCAAAAACATGACTGCCGTTCTCGGCACAAACAAAGGAAAGAAATAATGGCCACTCAAGTAACCGACCAGGAAATCAAGTCTTTCGTTCGCAAAGTTCAAAACCACCTTGTTGGCCTGAACACCGAGGACCAGCGCGAACTAACTGAAAACCTTGAAGCCGATCTATTAGACCGACGCGAGGAAGAGGGTTCCAGCTTCAAACTCGGCGACGCCAAAACTTACGCTTCCGACCTTGCCGACGCAGCCGGACTTGATCTTGAAAGTGTCGAAGTCTCCCGCTTGAACATCGAGTTCCTAAAACTGTGGAAGGCAACACTCGCCTATTTCCGAACGCTCTCACCAGCTTGGGCAATTGTTCGCGGCTGGCTAATGTTTGCCCTAATTTACACGCCAATCCTCTACGGAAGCGTTGGTGAAGTGCCTGGTGGGGTGCGCGACACCTTGGTCCTCATCTCCTTAATTGCAATCAACATTTGGCTGGGCAGGAAGCAGTTTCTTGCGCTGAAGTATCCGCTTGTAATTTTGAACGTGGTCCTTCTGGCTGGAAGTAGTTTAGTGATTGCTGACATTTCAAACGCGTACAACCTTTATGCAAAATACGCGATATTTGAAAACACTGGATCGCTAACTTTCCAAGGGCACCCAGTGCGGGCATTTTGCGCGATCGGTACAGACGGCTCGAAAATTTATGATGTAAAAAAGTTGGTCGACCAAGATGGCTACCAGGTATTCATCAGCGAAGAGCCTGAAGTACCAACAGTGAGTAACTGTTTCTAAAGAATCTCGGCACCGATTAGTCGAATAACCTCGGCACAAACCTCCAGATTTGCAAGCGATTCGGCGTGAGATTCGTATGGCGATTCGAGCAGCCCTTGGTCAAGGAACGATGCCAGTGCGGTCGCCTGGTAACAAAGACCTTCGTGGCCAACTACCGGAGACTCGTCGGTCCAGGTGGTTGGGCTCGAGTTGAAATCGATTGATCTCAATTCGAGTTTGCTTGGTATGAAAAACTCAGGTCCTACATCTAACTTGGCTTTGGTTCCCGCAACTTGACCGATGCCGGTAATTGCTGCGCGGCCGGATACTAGAACATAGGCTCTTGCACCATTGGCATATTGCAGTTGAACCGAAACCTCTTCGTCGATGCCGTCTTGGTTTAGCTTTCCTTGAGCGGTGATTTTGGTTGGATTGCCCAAGAAAGTTTGACAGAACGAGATTGGGTAGATACCCATGTCGTTGAATGGGTCACCGTGACCTTTTTTCCAAAGTCGGTCCATGTCGAGATTTGCCTGAGCCATAGATACGTTGACCAGCTCTATCTCGCCGAGCGTGCCATTGGCTATCAGTTGGCGAATTACGTCATACTGCGGAAGATAGCGAGTCCACATAGCTTCCATCGCCAAGACGCCTTTAGCTTTGGCGGCGGCAAATATTTCGGCGGCTTCGCTGGGAATCAGAGTTAGCGGTTTCTCAATAAGAACGTGCTTGCCGGCAGCTATAGCTTGCAGCGCGTGGTCTCGGTGCTGGCTAGGCAAAGTTGGAATATAGACAACGTCAATGTCGGCTCGGGCTAGCAAGTCTTCGTAATTGTCGTGGCTTTCGAGACCAAAGTTTTTGGCAAAAGCTTCCGCTTTGCCAGGCGTGCGCGATGCCACAGCAATGATCTGCTGCTCAGTGTGCTTTTGAACGCCGGAAACAAAGGCTTCGGCAATGCCGGCTGCTCCCATAATTCCCCAGCGATAGGCTGTCACGCTTTTTGGGTCGATGAGGCTTGGTGCTGGGAAAGTGAAGGTCATGGCTCTTATAGTAGGCGGTAAACTTTTCTAGTTGCTTCTCGCAACTCGCCACCCTAGCTCAGTCGGTAGAGCAGCTCCCTCGTAAAGAGCAGGTCAGGAGTTCGATTCTCCTGGGTGGCTCCAACTAAATAGTTACTAGCACGTGAAAGTAACGATTCGCTAACGTAACACCTAATGTCATAACAAACTCCCTTTTGAGGTTGATAGGTTTACAAATGACGAGAAGCAAATTCCTTTACTTCACAGGAAAGCCCTGGGGAGAGATCCGAAGACCATAAGGTCTGAGGTTCCTAATCAAGAGATTGGTAAAGGTTCAATGAAGAAATTCGGTAAATTGGCCGGCGTAATCGCCGCCATTGCTGTTTCGGCTGTCGTTCTTTCCGGTTGTTCAGCACCTGCTGACAGCGGAGACAAGACCGTCAAAATCGGCGCCACCTTCCCAGTACTAGACGCATTCCTCCAGAAGGTTGCCGACGGTATGCAGGCGGAAGCTGACGCACAGGGCGCAGAGCTCACCATCGTTGCTGCAGACAACAAAGTAGACACCCAGCTAAGCCAGGTTGAAAACTTCATTTCACAGGGCGTAGACGCAATTCTTGTAGTTGCCGTTGACACCGCTGCTGCAACTCCGATGACCGAGGCTGCACAGGCTGCTGACATCCCTATCGTTTACGTAAACCGTAACCCAGCACAGACCGGCGTTCCTTACGTCGGGTCACAGTCGCTAGTTTCGGGCACCCTAGAAATGGAACAACTAGCAACTCTTGCCGGCGGCAAGGGCAACGTTGTAATCATGCAGGGTGAACTAACCAACGAAGCTGCTCTAGACCGCACCAAGGGTTGCAACGACGTTGTAGCCAAGAACCCAGGCATGAAGGTCGTAAAGACCGCCGCTGCCGACTGGGACCGCGCAAAGGGTCAGGCTCTAATGGAGAACTGGCTACAGTCTGGTGTTGACTTCAGCATCGTTTGTGCAAACAACGATGAAATGGCTCTAGGTGCTATCAACGCACTAAAGGCTGCTGGCAAGACCCTAGGTGCTGGTGGAGTTCTAGTTGGTGGCGTTGACGCTACTGCAGACGCTCTAGCATCACTAGAAGCTGGCGAACTAGCAACTACCGTATTCCAGGATGCAGCTGGTCAGGGTGGCGGCGGAGTTAAGGCCGCGATCGACCTAGTAAACGGCAAGACCGTTGCAGACTACGTTGACGTGCCTTACCAGCTAGTAACCCTAGACAACATCGGCGACTTCAAATAAGCCGCTAGCGTCTAAAAACATGTAGTCGTTGGCCGGGTGGGGAAACCCATCCGGCCAACTCTCATAAAAGCAGTAACAAATTGAAAGAAGTAAAAATGGGCGAATACATCGTAGAGATGAAGGGCATCACCAAGAGGTTCCCTGGAGTCCTGGCTCTGAACAATGTTCAGCTAAACCTAAGACCTGGACTCGTGCACTCGCTAATGGGCGAAAACGGTGCAGGCAAGTCAACCCTTATGAAAATCCTCGCTGGCGTTTACACTCTGGATGAAGGTCAAATTCTTTTGAATGGTAAGCCAGTCAAAATGTCGAATCCTCTAGATGGTTTGGCCAATGGCATATCGATGATTCACCAAGAACTCATGTTCATCCCAGAATTGACCGCAGCCGAAAACATCTACCTAGGGCGCGAGCTTCGCACCAAGGCGGGCTTTGTGAGTAAGAAACTGATGATCGCAGAGACTCAAAAGGTTTTCGACCGCTGGAATATCAGTATTGACCCTTCTGCACAAATGAAGAGTCTGAGTGTTGCTCAGGCACAGATGGTCGAAATCGCCAAGGCCATCGCATTCAAGTCAAAGATCATCATTATGGATGAACCCACCTCGGCTATCACCGAGCGCGAGGTTGCCCGCCTCCACGAAATGATTCGCGACCTCCGCTCTGCTGGCACAGCAATCGTTTACATCACTCACAAGATGGATGAGGTTTTCGCAATCTC
>JBJOJC010000015.1:0-11327 GCA_046046825.1 Actinomycetota bacterium
TGAACGCTCATGCTTTGATTATTTTGTTTCGCACAGATAGAAATACCGTTGCTCGCGAAACTGTTAGTAACTTTGAGCGAAATAGAATTGAACAATGCCCGAATTTGTTGAAGTTGCACTAGCCCCAGAATTCATTGGCTACGAAGAAGCCTGGGAATTGCAACGCCAGATTCACTCAGAAGTTGCCGCTGGCAAGCGCGAGAATACCGTGATGCTACTCGAGCACTTCCCCGTGTACACGGCTGGTAAGAGAACCGACGACATCGAACTTCCCCAGGATGGGACCCCGGTCATTGAGACCGATCGAGGCGGAAAAATTACCTGGCACGGACCCGGACAACTCGTAGGCTACCCAATAATGCAACTGCCGAGACCAATCGACGTGGTTGGTTACGTGCGCTGGCTGGAACAAGTTCTAATCGAGTCAATCGCCGAATTCGGTCTGGCTACTCAGAGAGTTGATGGTCGCTCAGGAGTCTGGGCGCCAGTTGGCCAAACCCACGTAAAGGTGGCAGCAATCGGAATCCGTGTTGCAGACCACACCACGATGCACGGTTTCGCGCTCAATTGCAATAATTCGCTGGAACCATACGAAACCATAATTGCCTGCGGAATAGCCGATGCGAAGACCAGCACCCTGACAGAATTACTAGGTCGTGAAATAACCCCAGCCATGGCTGCCGAGGTAATCAAACGACACCTCGGAGAAATAGGCAAGGTTACCCAATGAGCGAAATAAAGCCGGAGCGCAAACTCCTTCGAATCGAAGCTCGTAATGCCGAGACCCCGATTGAGAAAAAGCCTGATTGGATCAAGACCCGAGCCAAGATGGGTCCCGAGTATCAGGCCCTGCATTCGTTGGTCAAAACCGAAGGCCTACACACCGTTTGCCAGGAAGCGGGTTGCCCAAACATTTTTGAGTGTTGGGAAGACCGAGAAGCAACGTTCCTCATCGGTGGCTCTCAGTGCACGCGTCGTTGCGACTTCTGCCAGATAGATACCGGTAAACCAGATGACTTCGACGCCGACGAACCACGGCGTGTTGGTGAATCCGTTGCCCGCATGAACCTTCGCTACGCCACTGTGACCGGTGTTGCGCGAGATGACCTCGACGACGAGGGCGCTTGGCTTTACGCCGAGACGATTCGGCAGATTCACCAGCAATCACTTGGAACTGGCGTAGAGATTCTGGTTCCCGACTTCTCTGGAAAACCTGAACTACTGCAGCAGGTCTTTGATGCCAAACCACAGGTGTTCGCGCACAATTTGGAAACCGTTCCCCGAATTTTCAAGGAAATTCGTCCGGCATTCCGTTATGAGCGATCACTAGATGTTCTAACACAGGCCAGAAACGCTGGAATGGTCACTAAGTCAAATCTGATCCTTGGCATGGGTGAGACTCGTGAAGAGATTTCACAAGCACTTCTTGATCTCTACCAAGCCGGCACCGATATCATCACAATCACTCAGTATCTTCGCCCATCGGTTAGACACCACCCGGTAACCCGCTGGGTAAAGCCTGAAGAATTCGTTGAGCTAAAGAATGAGGCTGAAGGTATTGGCTACCTTGGTGTTCTAAGCGGCCCGCTGGTTAGAAGTTCTTATCGAGCTGGAAGACTTTGGGCTAGCTCAATGCAGAAGAAGGGGCTTCCAATCCCCGAGAATTTGGCACACTTGGCGGAACAAGCACTTAAACAAGGCTTCTCCCAAGCCGTCGGCGACTAAACTTTTTCACTATGGCTAAAAACACTGCAAAAGAACCAGGTCAAATCGCACAGATCATCGCTGTCTTCAAGCGAACCATCGAGCTAGATCGCAAGAGCCTTTGGATTATCCTCGGTGCAGTGCTTCTCTTGTTGGTAACCGGCACATTCTTCACGACTCTTTCATTCGTCACCGGTCAGTGGATTCCGGGAATCCTGCTAATAATCCTGACCTTGCTTTCAACCTTTATTGCCTTCAGCCTGGTGCTATCGCGCCGAGCAGAAAAAGCCGCATATGCGTCATGGGAGGGTCAAGCTGGCGCTACTGGCGCAGTAATCCAAACACTGCTCCGTCGCAACTGGCGTGGAAGTGAACAACCGATTGCTGGAAATCCACGCGCCTTGGATTTGGTTTACCGAATCGTTGGAGCACCTGGCATTGTCCTTATCGGTGAAGGCCGTCAGTCTGGTGCTCAGGTCTTAGTAGATGCCGAACGTAAAAAGCTTCAAAAGATCGCGCCAGGCGTTCCAGTTCACTCGATCTATGTCACTGAATCTGACCGCGCCGTAAAGCTTTCAGAGCTTCGCAAAACCATCAAGAAACTCGGTAAGAAGCTCAACCGCGCCGAGGTTCGCGCTGTCGCATCACGCCTGACCGCTCTTGGAATCAACATTCCGATCCCAAAGGGAATAGACCCTCGCCGCGCTCGTCCGGTTCGTAAGTAAAGAGAACAAAAACTTTTTACATTGCCGAAACATTAATTGGTTCGGTCAATTCCGCTCGCTGGGTAAACTCTTCTTGTAGGCCTAAAGACGTGCCTCTAAAACCAGTATTTTTCTGAAGGGATTAACCCAATGTTTAAATCCGCATCCGAGGTTATTAAGTTCATCAAGGAAGAGGACGTTAAGTTCCTAGATGTTCGTTTCACCGACCTACCAGGTGTTCAGCAGCACTTCAACCTTCCAGCAAGCATGATCGACGAAGACTTCTTCGTTGACGGCCAGCTGTTCGACGGCTCGTCAATCCGCGGTTTCGCATCGATTCACGAATCAGACATGCAGTTGATTCCAGACGTAACCACCGCCTACCTCGACGCATTCCGCGTTGAGAAGACCCTGGTTGTTATCTTCGACATCTACAACCCACGTAACGGTGAAGTTTACGGTCGCGACCCACGCATGACTGCAAAGAAGGCAGAAGCCTACCTACAGTCAACCGGCATCGCCGACACCGCTTTCTTTGCACCTGAAGCAGAATTCTTCATCTTCGACGACGTTCGTTACCACTACGGCCAGAACAGCTCGGGTCACTTCATCGACTCGGACGAGGCCGCTTGGAACTCGAACCGCGTTGAGATCGACCCACAAACCGGTCGCGGAAACAACCTTGCCAACAAGACCCCTTACAAGGGTGGTTACTTCCCAGTTTCTCCAGTTGACAAGCACGTTGACATGCGCGACCAGATCGTTCTCGAACTTGCAGCTGCCGGCCTTTCGGTAGAGCGCAGCCACCACGAGGTTGGTACCGCAGGTCAGGGTGAAATCAACTACCGTTTCGACACCCTAGTTCACGCTGCCGACGACATCCTGAAGTTCAAGTACATCGTCAAGAACGTTGCCGACCAGTTCGGTAAGGTTGCAACCTTCATGCCTAAGCCACTTTTCGGTGACAACGGTTCGGGTATGCACGTTCACCAGTCACTCTGGAAAGACGGCAAGCCTTTGTTCTACGACGAAAACGGCTACGGCGGTCTCTCAGACCTAGCTCGCTGGTACATTGGCGGTATTCTCAAGCACGCTCCATCACTGCTTGCCTGGACCAACCCGACCGTAAACAGCTACCACCGTCTAGTTCCTGGTTACGAGGCTCCAGTAAACCTTGTTTACTCGGCTGGTAACCGTTCGGCTGCGATTCGTATCCCGATGACTGGAACCAACCCGAAGGCAAAGCGTATTGAGTTCCGTGCTCCAGACGCATCGGCCAACCCATACTTCGCATTCGCAGCGATGTTGATGGCTGGACTCGACGGTATCAAGAACCGCATCGAGCCAATGGCACCGGTTGACAAGGACCTTTACGAGCTACCACCAGAGGAAGCAAAGAACATTCCTCAGGTACCAGGCGACCTAGAGTCAGTACTTCAGGCACTTGAAGCAGACCACGACTACCTACTTCAGGGCGACGTGTTCACCAAGGACCTTATCGAGAACTGGATCGACTACAAGCGTGTAAACGAGATCAAGCCACTATCGCTTCGTCCACACCCTTACGAGTTCGAGCTTTACTTCGGTTGCTAATCAACTAAGCAAAAGGCCCCGGGAGAAATCCTGGGGCCTTTTGCTTACGCTGAGTAGAACAATCGCTCGAACACCATGCGAGCACGGCGGGTATAAGCCAAATAGTCTTGCTCAAGTGCGGTTGCCGAACCTCTTGGGTATTCGAGAATTCGAGCCATACCCTCTAGCTGTCTGCGGTCGGTCGTGAGCACATCACTACGCTTGGCACCCCAAAGCACTACCGCCGAACGCACCCGTGAGGCTAATTTCCAGGCTTCCTCCAGAACGGTTGCGTCATGTTGTTCAATCAAGCCTTCGGCCACGCAGGCGGATAGAGCCTCTAGAGTTTTCGGAGTCCGAATCGAAGGATGCTTCGCTCCGTTCGACAGTTGCAGAAGCTGAACCAACCATTCAACATCGCTGAGCGAACCTCGTCCTAGTTTCAGGTGACGTTTCGGATCGGCACCTTGCGGCAGTCGTTCGGTTTCGATTCGAGCCTTCATGCGTCGGATTTCAGTAATTGCTGATGCTTGGACCTCGGTTGGATACCGATACCGATCGATTAGGTCGGTAAAAGCCGAAACTAATTCGTCGCTACCTGCAATGACTCTGGCACGGAGCAAAGCCTGCGCCTCCCAGGTGTTAGCCCATTTCTCGTAGTAAGACGCATAGGATTCCAGCGACCTGGCCACCGGGCCGTTCTTTCCTTCCGGACGCAGATCGATATCGAGGTCGAATTCAAGCACCGAGTCTGCCGCTAGTTTCCGCAGCTGAGCGATTTGTCGCTCTGCCGATTTTTGTGGCTCATCTGAGTTCAGAGAACGGTAAACGAACATAAGGTCGGCATCGGAGCCAAAACCGAGTTCCGCTCCCCCAAATCGCCCCATGGCGATTATTCCAAGGTCGATGGTTCCGTCGTCAATCAAATCCTTTAGAGCGAGTAAATAGCTTTCGGTGATGTCACTGAGCCCCTGCGAAATCTCATCGATGTTGAGTACGCCTAAAACGGCACCCATAGCAAGTCTGAGGGTTTCGCGTCGTCGAATGCCTCTAATGCTATTGGCAGCCTTCTCAGTTTCGTCATGGCGTTCGACAATTGAGCCCATTTCAAGACGCAGGTCTTCCAGTGAAAGCGCCTTGAGGTCGTTTGGATCTTCAAACCAAGCGGCCGCCTCAGGATGGCGCTCGAAGAGCCCGGTTGCAAGTTTGCTCGTCGAGAGAACTTGAGTCATGCGCTCGGCTGCGCCGCTGGAGTCGCGAAGCATGCGCAAATACCAGTGAGACTCACCAAGATCTTCTGATAGGCGCCTGAACGCTAGAAGCCCAGAATCCGGGTCGCTACCCTGAGCAAACCACTCGAGGAGTACTGGCAGTAGCTGCCTCTGAATCGTGGCCCGCCTCGATAGACCGCTGGTCAAGGCCTCGATGTGAGCTAGAGCGGATTTCGGGTCGTCGAAACCAATCGCCTTTAGACGGTCGAAAATTTGGTCACTCGAAAGTTGTGCTGTGTCTCCAAGTTTGGCAACGGCGCTCAGGAGCGGGCGGTAAAAAACCTTTTGGTGCAGTGAGCGGACTTCGAGTTTCACCTCGTTCCATCGTTCGGTGAGCTGATCTGCTGTCCAACGTATATTGATCCCGCGAGCAATTGCTCGTATCTGTGAATCGGATTCTGGCATTAGATGGGTTCTACGCATCTGGGCAAATTGGATGCGGTGTTCGATCGAGCGCAAGAATTTATAGTGTTCCGTGAACGTTCTGGAATCCGAACGACTGATGTACCCGCCCGAATTCAGAGTATCGATTGCAGACAACGTATCGGCTACTCGAACCGATTCATCGGTACGTCCGTGAACCAATTGAAGGAGCTGAACCGTGAATTCGATGTCACGAAGGCCGCCTGGCCCAAGCTTGATTTGACGATTCACCTCATTGGCAGGAATGTGCTCCATGACCCGCTCGCGCATCTTCTGAGCAGCTTCGACGAAACCCTCCCGCCCGGTCGCCGACCACACGAGCGGTTTTATACGGTTCAGGTAATCGTTGGCAAGTTCCTCGTCGCCGGCGGCAAATCGTGCCTTTAGAAGCGCCTGAAACTCCCAGTTCTGCGCCCAGCGCTCGTAGTAAGTGACGTGCGAGTCGACGGTTCGAACCAGCGCCCCGGCTTTTCCTTCGGGACGGAGGTTTGGGTCAACTTGCCAAAGCATCGGTTCACTGGCAGTTCCATCCATCGCACGCATCATTCGAGTTGCCAAGCGGGTCGCGATTTCTAGGGCGCGATTTCGCTCCAAATCTGGGGAGCCGCTGTCGGCTACGTAAATAACGTCGACGTCGCTGATGTAGTTAAGTTCTCTGGCGCCACATTTCCCCATGGCGATAACTGCTAGACGCGTATTAGAAACTTCTTCTTTTGAGTAAGTGCCATGTTCAGTGCCTGACGTGAGTTCCCAGCGTGCAATCTGTAACCCGGCCTCCATTGCTTCCGTGGCAAGATCTGAAAGCTGTTTAGATACTTCTGAGAATGCCTGAATCGCGTCTGGGTGAGTTACATCGAAGGCAATTAAACGAAGGAGCTCGGTGCGATAGGTTAGTCGCACTCGAACCCAGCGGTCTTCGACGCCCCCGGTCGCGTTGCCGAGCGCCGTTATAAATCGCTTGCGTAATTCATACACGTCCGGAAGCCTTGCCTCTTTTGAATCAAAGATGGCAAGAAGTTCAGGACGCCTTCTAAGGAGATCCACCATGGCGCTGGATGCCCCGATGGTTCGAACCAAACGAGCCGCAGAATCGGTCTTCCCGAGAAGTCTTTTGACCGTGGTCCTATCTGATGCGGATAGATCTAACAGCGCGTTTAAAGCCTGGTCTGGATTTGCTGAAAGGCCGAGTTCAGCTAGAGCAGAGCGACCGGAATCTCCAACGGCTGTGACTAGCTGATCAAGCTTGGCAACGGTTGCCTCTAATTCGACGAAGCCATACCTCGCCAGCTCGGACAGACCCAGGCCAGCCATAACGACTACAGAGTCTCGAGGTTTTGGTGCAATTCGAAAGGAGTTACCTGAGAGCGGTATAGGCTCCATTCGCGGCGCTTGTTAGCAAGCACGTAGCTAAACACTTCTTCACCTAGAACTTCGGCAGCGAGCTCTGACTCTTCTAACTTGCGAATCGCGTGATCTAAGCTCTGTGGAAGCGGCTGAATACCCATGGCGCGGCGTTCGGAGTCGTTTAGGTCCCAAACGTTATCTTCGGTCTCAGCTGGAAGTTCGTAGCCTTCTTCAATGCCCTTAAGACCAGCCGAAAGGATTAGCGCGTAGGCAAGGTAAGGGTTCGCTGCTGAATCAATCGCACGGTACTCAATTCTGGAGCTCTGGCCTTTTTCTGGCTTGTAAAGTGGCACGCGAAGCAACGCCGAACGGTTGTTGTGACCCCAGCAAACGAATGAAGGAGCCTCTCCCCCGCCCCAAAGTCGTTTGTAAGAGTTCACGTACTGGTTCGTCACAGCGGTGATTTCAGGGGCGTGGCGCAAAATGCCGGCCATGAACTGACGAGCCGTCTTCGACAGGTGATACTGTCCGCTGGCGTCGAAGAAAGCGTTGGTGTCTCCCTCAAAGAGCGACATGTGAGTGTGCATTCCTGATCCAGGGTGCTGTGTGAAAGGCTTCGGCATGAAGGTGGCATAAACGCCCTGCTCGATGGCAACTTCCTTGATCACAGTTCGGAACGACATGATGTTGTCGGCCATGGTTAGTGCGTCGGCGTAACGGAGGTCAATTTCGTTCTGGCCTGGCCCACCTTCGTGGTGGCTAAACTCAACCGAAATGCCCAGTTGTTCAAGCATCTGCACGGCACGGCGACGGAAATCGTGCGCGGTTCCTCCAGGGACGTTGTCAAAGTAACCAGCCTTGTCGACCGGAACTGGTTCGCCGTCGTCATTTAACTGCGACGATTTCAGAAGATAAAACTCGATTTCCGGGTGGATGTAAAAAGTGAATCCCATGTCGCTGGCTTTGCTAAGAGCACGACGAAGCACGTTTCGTGGGTCGGCAGCAGCCGGCTGACCATCAGGGGTTTGAATATCGCAGAACATGCGGGCGGTTGGGTCGATTTCGCCTCGCCAAGGAAGAATCTGGAAAGTAGACGGGTCAGGCATGGCAAGCATGTCGGCCTCATAGGTTCTTGCCAAACCTTCGATAGCACTGCCATCGAAGCCCAGACCTTCGCTAAACGCGCCTTCAACTTCGGCCGGGGCGATAGCCACCGACTTCAGGGTTCCAGCAACATCCGTGAACCAAAGTCGCACAAATTTGACCGAACGCTCCTCAATAGTGCGGAGAACGAAATCGCGCTGTTTGTCCACTGGAACTACCTCTCTTATTTCCTACTACTAGGCTAGTCGTTATGCCCTTTATTCGCCTAGCCATGGCTCAAAGTAACCCGATTGTCGGCGACATTTCGGGCAACGTTGCCAAACTGGTCGAAATCACCGCTAAGGCAGCAAAAGCCGGCGCGCAGCTGGTTCAATTCGGCGAAATGTCGATCACCGGCTACCCGGTTGAAGATTTGGTTACACGCGAATCCTTTGTGATGAGTGCTGAGTCGGCAGTGGATACCTTGGCAGCACGCCTGGTAGCAGAAGGCCTTGGAAACATTGCGGTAGTCGTTGGTGCTCCAAGTAAGGCCGCTGCCCCAAACGGTTGGGCGATTGCCAGCAATACCGCCTACGTGTTGTACGAGGGGAAAATACTCGCTCGTTACAACAAACACCATCTACCGAACTATTCAGTTTTCGACGAGTACCGAAATTTTGTTCCCGGCAATGAGGTTGGCTGCTTTGAACTCTTCGGGCTGAAGTTTTCACTCGCCATCTGCGAAGACATCTGGCAGGCTGGCGGACCGGTTGCCAGAATCCAGGAATTCGGAACGCAACTCACTTTGGTTTTGAATGGTTCACCTTTTGAAATCGATAAAGACGATCGACGCCTGAAATTGGTTAGAGAACTCGCCAAGGACCAAAAAACCGCGGTGTCCTATGTTAATTTGGTCGGCGGTCAAGACGACCTGGTGTTCGACGGCGATAGCTTGTTTGTCACCAAAGTTGGAACCCTTTTAGCCCGTGGTGAACAATTCGCCGAAGATTTGGTTCTGATCGACTTCGATGGTGAAAACGCAAAATTGGTGAGCGAACATGTTCAAACCAAAGCCGATGACAACTGGCAAGTTTGGAACGCGCTTGTGCTCGGCTTGCGCGACTACGTTTTGAAGAACGGTTTCAAATCGGTGGTGCTAGGCCTGAGTGGCGGTATTGACTCGGCAGTAGTGGCAACCATCGCTAGCGACGCTATCGGCGCCGAAAATGTTTACGGTATCTCGATGCCATCGAAATACTCGTCAGACCACTCGAAGGGTGACGCAGCCGTTTTGGCAAACAACCTCGGGTGCAACTTCGAAACCGTTGCTATCGAGTCGATGGTTGCGAGTTTCGAGCAAGAACTCGAGCTTTCCGCTTTGGCCAGCGAGAATCTTCAGGCAAGAATGCGCGGAGTAATCCTGATGGCTCAGAGCAACAGCTTCGGCCACCTAACTCTTACCACCGGAAACAAAAGCGAGCTGGCGGTTGGTTACAGCACTATCTACGGCGACTCGGTAGGCGGTTTCGCCCCTATCAAGGATGTTGAAAAGACAATGGTCTGGGAGTTGGCCAAGTGGAGAAACTCCTGGGCACAGGCCAACGGCGAATCCGCGCCAATCCCTGAGAACTCTATTTCAAAGCCTCCTTCAGCCGAACTTCGACCAGATCAGACCGACCAGGATTCGTTGCCTGAATACGACGTACTGGATGCCATCCTCGATGGCTATGTTGAAAAGCGCCTCAGCGCCGAACAGATTATCCAAAAAGGCTTCGCTGCCGAAGTTGTCAATCGTGTGGTCGGTCTCGTCGACAGGGCAGAATGGAAAAGACGTCAAGGTGCCATCGGGCCGAAAATAACCGGCATGGCCTTCGGGCGAGACCGAAGACTTCCAATAACCAATAAGTACAAAGGATAGAAAAATGGCAGCAGATCGTTTGATTTCGTCGGGCGGACCATGGGAAGCCAAGATTGGCTACTCCCGAGCAGTGGTTGCAGGCGAATACGTTCACGTTTCAGGCAGCACCGCCACAGTTGACGGAGAGTTGCAACACAAAGGCGATGCCTACGGGCAAACTTTGGTTGCCCTAGAAACCGTTATCGCTGGAGCCCTTGCGCAAGTTGGATACACCCTTGCCGATGTCGTTCGTACCCGCGTTTATTTGGCGAATGCCGAGGACATGGACCGAGTCGGAGAGGCGCACGGAAAGATTTTCGGCGAGATTCGTCCGGCCGCCACAATGCTAGCGGGAATCCAGTTCATCAATCCAGAAATGCTGATTGAAATAGAAGTTGACGCCTGGAAGCGCGGATAGTGACCGACTTCACCCCGAAGAAGGTTCGCACCTCAACCCTGCTCGAATTCAAGCAACAGGGTCGAAAAATCACCTGTCTCACCTCGTATGATGCACTTACGGCTGGAATTTTTGACCGCGCCGGAGTCGACCTCATTCTGGTCGGAGACTCCGCTGCCGATAACGTACTTGGCTACACCTCCACGCTCCCCGTGACAGTTGATGAAATGATTCCATTCGGCAGAGCAGTTTCCGGCGCTGTGGAGCGCGCGCTCGTCGTGGTAGACCTTCCTTTTGGGAGCTACGAAACCGGAGCAACCGATGCTCTGGCAACCTCGATCCGTGTGATGAAAACTACTAACGCTTCTGCGGTGAAACTCGAAGGTGGCACTAGAAGCATTGCCCAAATCAAGTCGGTGGTTGAAGCTGGGATTCCGGTGATGGGCCACATCGGCTTCACACCGCAGAGCGTGAATTCGCTCGGCGGATTTAAGGTTCAGGGTCGCGGTGACAGCGCCAACACGCTTATCGCCGACGCACTCGCAGTTCAAGAGGCGGGAGCGTTTGCCGTGGTTTTAGAACTTGTTCCCGCAGCACTCGCCAAGGAAGTTAGCGAGATGCTTCAGATTCCTACTATTGGAATTGGTGCAGGAGCTGGCACCGATGGTCAAATCTTGGTTTGGACCGACTTTTCCGGACTCCACGGAGGCAAGGCTAGAAAATTTGTGAAGCAGTACGCACAATTGCACGAAGTTCTTGGAGCAGCTGCCAGCGAATACGTTTCGGAAGTTCAGTCCGGACAATTTCCATTGCCAGAGCACGAGTTCGAAAACTAGTCTTCGTCTTCCTCAGACCATTCTCGAGATCTATCGGAGAGTAGTTTCAGGGCGTTTCTCGCCTCAACCTCGGTAGCAAAAGGACCGATTCTGTAT
>JBJOJC010000016.1:0-8292 GCA_046046825.1 Actinomycetota bacterium
TGAAAAAACCCCACATGTCGTGAGAACCTGTGGGGTTTTAGTGCGCTTGGAGGGACTCGAACCCCCAACCTTCTGATCCGTAGTTATGTTGCAATACCTTTATATGGAGCCTGAGTGGCAATGTACCCCAGTATTTTATTAGTCAAGCCGCCCTTTGCAGATATGCCCGTTTCCGTCCATTTCCGTCCATTGAACGGAATATAAACGGAATGTCCGAAATCATGGCTCTTCATGCAGAGACGAATGCAACCCCAAGACCAGTACTGTTTGATTTGAGCCCGTCAGGGCGCTACTTGCAGCCCGTTGATTTGATATTCGGCCTAACGTTGTTGCGACAATCGCCTAAACGCAATTGGCATGGTTATGAGCAGGGCCAGTGTTAGCACGAGCCTTGTCCACGCATACGGCTCTGTGAAGCACTTGACAGACCAGATTGTCACAACAACGAAAAGGATTGAGTAACTTAGTGCTTTCGACCAGAAAAGAATTTGCTGGTGAATTCTCCTTGCTGGTGGCCTAACTAACCCCAAACCTGAAACTACAACTGCCCAGGCAGGTGGGTAACCACTGGCAAGGTAGAGCGGCGCGGCGAAGATGGCGAATGGCCAACTAGCCGTCAATCGGCCAGCGTCAAATGTAAATCCAGATCCTGTCAGACCCAGGAGGCCCGAAGCTTCCAATATGTAAAGCGCACTTGGCAAAAACATCAGGGTGATAAAGATTTTCCAATAGGGCATCGTTAGGCTCCTTAGTTATGTTGTGGTCCCTGTGAGAGCACCACTATTCGATCGCGACTTTAGCTTTACGTTCTGGGTGGCGCGGCGTAGCCACTAATGCCAAACCAGCAATAATTAGCGGCGCTCCTACTATCAGTGCCAGCAAATACTGCCAGGGTGCATCGATGCTGTAGTTTGCCATGCCGCCATAAATCGTCCTGGTAGCAACAATTCCGCCGAGGGCACCCAACCCGGTAGATGCCGCCAAGAGAGCGAATATTTGTACCGCCGGGGCAAACCTCAAGAATCTGCGAGACGCGCCCAGCCGGGCAAGAATTCGCTGATCATTTCTAGCTTCAATCTGAGTTAGACCAACCGCCATGCCTGAAATTAGCAACAGCAGCCCAAGCATGACGAGGTTGCCGAAGAAGATTACCTGTTCAGGGGTGAATCCACTCGAATAGTTATATGTCGGTGAGATGCCACTTGCCATCCACCTATCAATTAGCGAAGTTGGAACAGACTCGCTTGTGTTTAGCACAATCAGATTTTCTTCATATGCAATTCCGAGGCTTGCAGCAGTTGCTGGTGAAATCATGCCCGTGTAGGCAAAGGCGTGGCCTTTGATCACTGGATTCATAATTCCCTTGAGGGAGATACTTCTCTCAGTTTCAGGTAGTGGAGGTCCCTCAACAGTCGAATTGAATAGCGCCTCTCGTTCGACCCAATCCAGAGTTACCTGTCCGTCTTTCACATACAGAGAATCAAAAGCCACGAAGCCGCCTTCGATCAATACCTTTTCGACATCAGAGTTCAAAGCTCCACCAGAAATGAGCCTTAGGTCCTCTGTGTCTCCGACTACAAACTTCGTTGCTTCCACTGGATCGTTTTCACACGCAGGTGGGGCTGAAGGCGACTGCTGAAATCTTCCTGGGTAGGAAGCATTCTGTTCCTTGTTCCACCAATAGCAGTAGTCAGATTTGTCTAGGTGAGCCATCGGCACAAGCGCCAACTCTGCACCTAGCCCGCTGTATGGATCGACTGTCTTACCAATTACCCCGCTGGACTTCACTATTTTGCTTGACTCAGCAAGCTCAACTTGCAAGTCCCTAATTTGGTCTGGAGTTCTTTTTACAGACTCGATGCCATAAGAGCTCTCCACACTATTTTTCACATACTTGGTAATCGTCTGGCTTCCATCTACAAAAACCTGATTTGCGAGTGTGACACTCTGCGAAAACGATGCATTCCACAATGCGCTTGCATACAAGTTTGTGACAGCCGCCGTAGCCATAAAACTTACTACCGCGACAGCTGCAACAAGCGGGCTGAATCGTCGTCTGCTCAAAATTAGGTCGCGCGCGGCGAACTGCAAAGTAAAACTGTGGAAGAGCTTAGCAAGTGAGGATAGAACAAGGCTCACGAGCTTTATGACCCAACCGCTACCGGTCACAAAACCAAGCATCAAGAGTATTTGAGAGAAAAGCCCTGTGATAGTTAGCCACTGCAACGTATCGCCGCTTGGCCAGACTTCATTCTCTAAGACATAGCGCTGCCAAATTGTGAAGCCAATCATGTAAGACACCGCGGTGCCCAACATTAGAAGGCTTACAACTCCTGTTTTTATCTTGAGTCGAGTTGGCAGATTTGTGCCCCTGAGTACCGAAAGAACATTTGTTTTACTTCCCTGACGTGCAGGGATGGCTCCGACCATCAACGCTAAGGCGACCGCTAAGCCAATTAGCGCGACCGTCCATGCGCCATCGACATGGAAACCTGCGTAATTGTTCCAGTCACCTTTTGCATTAATTGGAGCGAAAATTGCAACCAGCCCCAGCCCCACGGAGATTCCTAGAATGGCCCCCGAAAGAGTTAAGACGAAGGCGCTTATAAAAGTTACCGCTTGAATCGTTTGCTTAGTCGCTCCAACCGAGCTCAGTATTGCGAGTGCATGGGTTTGTCGTCTCGCACTAAACATGAATGCCGCACTGACAATCACGGCCATCGGCACGAGAATCATTAGGGCGTAGTAAAGCCAAATAATCAGCCATCCCCAGCTGCCCGAGCCATACCCAGACGCTTGGTTTGCTAGGTCTTCCTCAGTGAGATTTGGTTGGTTGATTGTAAGGAGAGGTTGATCCAGATATGAAGGAGGGTTTGCTAGTACATCTTTAGAAAGGACAGCAATTCCAAGCTTGTTGAGCTCACCGACTCGATCCCAGGTAATCGGCTGGTCGCCGAACAGGTAGAACTGTTCCTGTGAGCCTTTGCCACCATCAGCAGGGGTGGCTGAGGGAATGAAAACAACGTCGAAGTTTGGATATTTTGCCGTTTTCAAAACGCCAACAACTTTGTATTTGTATGTTGGGTACTCATTGGTGGCAGAGGCGGTGCTTGAAATTTGTGAAATCTCTTGCCCTACGCTCACACCAAATCTTTCGAGGGCGGACTCAGAAAGCATGACTTCATTTTTCGTTTTTGGTGCGCGTCCCTCAATTATTTTTGCGAACTTTTCACTGGCAAATTTATGCGACCAGTACTCGCCCTCAATCGTGAGAATTTGCCCCACACCACTTTTCGTCACCCACGTTGAATCTGAATTACGAAGCTTGATAATTTCATAATTTGGAAAAAGTGGCTTGGGGTCTGTTCGAATTCCATCATCCTTAGGCGGATCTGGGTAGGTTCCAGCACTGCCTTCTGGCAGCCATGTCAACGCTGCAATTGATGGGCCTTGATGCCAGTCCTCGCCCGGTGAAACTTCCGGCGAGATTAGGGCCTGAGCACCCCCCAACTGATAGTCAATCTGCTCCTGAACTGTGGCCTTTTGGCTTTCCGCTGACGTTGTTATGTAAGTGGCAAACACAAATGGGGCCATCGTGATGAGAATCACAAGAGCGTTTTGAAGCTTGGTGCGTGTGAGGCTGCGCCAAGCAATTTTCGATGCAGACTTGAAGCTGCCGAGGACCGCATTCACTAGTGACGACCGCCGCTCTTGCTCGCGTTTACTTCATCTATGATTACGCCATCGCGCATGGTGAGAATCCTGTCCGCCCAGCCCGCTATCTTTGCGTCGTGGGTAACAATCACGCCTGCAAGTCCCTGATCAACTTTTGAACGAATTTGACGAATCACTTCTTCTGAACTTCGCGAATCCAAAGCTCCCGTCGGTTCGTCAGCAAGAAGAATCTTTCTCCCACCGATGAAACATCGCGCTACTGCCGCTCTCTGTCTCTGTCCGCCAGAAACTTGATCAGGGTATCGCTTTGAAATTGACGCGATTCCCATCTCGTCGAGTGCTTTTACTACCAGGTGCTTTAGTTCGCGCTGTTTGATCCCATCCAGTTCCAAAGGTAGAGCCACGTTTTCTTCAATTGTTAGCGAAGAGACTAGGTTTAGGTCCTGAAAGATGAAACCAAGCGACTGTCTACGAAGTCGAGATGCTTCCTTTGCTTTAAGTTCGCCTAGGGAACGCCCTTCTATGAAGACCTCCCCTTCGTCAAATAGATCAAGTCCGCCAAGGGCTGCAAGCAAAGTTGATTTACCTGAACCTGAAGCTCCCATGATGGCAACAAGTTCTCCCGATGAAACGTCTAAGCTCACTCCACCGAGGGCTTGAACCGACGACTCTCCCTGGCCAAAAGTACGCTTTAGGTCCACCGCTGAAATTAGGTAGTTAGAGTTCATTTTTCCCCCTGGTTTTTAGTTTGAATTTTGCTTGGTCGTCCGCGCTTAGCTTCGTAAGTAGATAGGTCAACATCCGTGGCAAGACCTCGAGTTTTGGACTCTTTGAGTACTTCTTCGATGTGGTCGAGCCAGCGCAACTCTGCTTCGACCGAGAATATTTGGCGATCTGTAATGAGAGTCTCTGCAATCTCAGTTGTATTCGCAGGTTCGGCGGAACGCTTTTGAAGCGTCAGTGACTGTAGGAGCTGGATGTCTGCCGCGCGTTGACTATTTACGATAGCTGCAACATCAACCCCAGGAAGGGTCACTGCTAACGCAAGCTTGGTTGCTAAGTCGTGGCGCATATCGCTGACATCAAGCACGGGGGTGTCTAGCCAATGATTTGCTTCTCGGCGTCCCGCCGAAGTAATTGAAAACAATTGCTGAACAGAATCTTGAGATTTTGCCGCTTTTTGTTTCACAAGGCCGTCGCGCTGCAGGCGCTCCAACGTGCTGTAGACCTGCCCAATGTTGACATCAAGGACCGATCCCGTTCGGGTGGTCAATTCATATTTGAGTTGATAACCGTGACAGTCCCCCATGCACAAGATTGCAAGTAATCCGTTTTTCACTGACATGGGTTAATTAATACATACTCAGTATGTATTAAGCAAGTTTTTATGCAATCCGCGTGTCGCCATTGTGAAACTCAATCAATTGGCGCGCCACTTCGGCCAGCCGAAGCTTGGGAGTAGGTGAATTAGCCACCGTAATCTGAGGAGGTAGCCGTAAGTTTCGCATAGACCTCATCGATTTTGTTTTTGATTGCCAAGTTACTTGGGCCTTCGTCGGAAAAAGTTTCGGACCAGCCTGCAGCTTTACCCATGTCCTGTTTTGTTAGGAACTGGGGCAACCCTAGGTCCTTTCGAATCCAGCGCAAAATTTGCGTTTCAAGTGTCTGTATTTGAAGGCCGTCATGGCTCTCCCATTTGGCGATTACGCTCCAGCCTGCACGACCGAAGGTTGCTAGGCGATCCGAACCCTGATTGGCGATGCCTACTTTGCGAGCGGCCATCGTTGAATTAGATATGAAGTAGAAATATCCTGGCCGAGTTGGAACGTAGCCTGTAACAGCACACGTGGGGCAACCTGTGCCTCGCAACCGATGTTCAGGTGTCGTCTGCCACTCGTGCCCCTCTGGGCAAAGCCACCAGAGCTTCTTGTTGCTCTTCCCGACGAGTAAACGCGCAATTTCTGGAGCGTTTTTTGTTGGGTGAATTTGCATTGCCAACTCGGGATACTGCGATTCGAGATCATTGAATCCAGCAAGCACCTTTGTATTCGAACAATACGGGCACCCCTGGCCAAGTACGCGTTTATTTACGGAAGATTCAAACTGGTGCCCGAGGGTGCACACCCATAAAAATTTTCTTTTCGAACCTAGGCTTACTTCGCTGCCGTCCACCGAACCGTTCGCACCGCGTGCAAGTTCTGCAGCCAGGTCTGGTCTTTGTGAAAGCAAATCGTTAAAACCTGGGAGCACTCGTTTTCCTGAACAAATCGGACAACCGCTACCATTTGACCTATCCTGCACAACAGCTTGCCACTCATGACCATTTGCGCAGCACCACCATACTTTTTTGCCGCTATGCGTGGACACTTCATGGACGGTAAGAGGGGAATTCCTTTGAGCTACCCACTCTGCCGCGAGCGCAGGATTAAGTGTTGCTAGATCTGTTTTACCTTCCACGACTTTGCGCCCCGAGCAGTATGGGCAACCTTGACCGCGAGTTCTGTTGTTGACAGTGTTTTGCCAACTGTGACCCTGGTTACAGCGCCACCAAATCTTCTTATTTGAACCTGCAACTAATGCGCTCGCAGTTAGGTGTCCGTTTTTCTCTGCATCAAATTCCTGAGCTAATTCTGGATTTGTCGTAGCTAGGTCATTCTGGCCAGATGTGACAGATTTGTTTGCACAAAATGGGCAACCTCGACCAGCCCGTCTAGCGTTTGGTGTCGTCTGCCACTCGTGTCCTCGACTGCACATCCACCAAACATCTTTATTCGATGAGGCCATGATTGTTTCTGGGCTTAACGGCGAATTCTTACTTGGATGCCATTCGGCAGCAATCAACGGGTTCTTTGTTCGGAGGTCGTTGAATCCAAAAAGAACCTTTTTGCCAGCGCAAACAGGGCAACCAACACCTTTAGATCTGTTGCTTATAAGCGCCTGCCATTCGTGCCCTAGCTCACAGCTCCACCAGACAAGTTTCGAAGAGCCGAAGCTAACTTCGGATGGCGTGAGCGGTAAGTTTCTGGCGGCCAACCAAGATTGCATCAGTTCGGGGCGTTGGGATGCAAGGTCATTCAAGCCAAGAGTGACGGTCTTCCCCATAGACTCCAACCTAGCAAGCGCCTCTCACATATATCTCTTAAGCCGCAGGAGGCGCGTAGAAGCCCTTGGGTATATGTCTGCGGTGATTGCGCCATAACGGCACTTAACGGCGTCTGGATATATCCTCGGGCCGTCCAGATATGGTCGCGCTTTTTAACCTGGTTTTGGACAAATTGGACAAGCAGGTGGAGTACGCCAATTAATCTGTATATCGGTTTCCGCCCACAAAAAAACTTTTGCAAGTTCCCGAGTGTTACTTGATCACTCTTTCTCAGGCAGGCTCCAGGTTATTTGCACCGACTCCGGAGATGTACCTATTTTGCAATTGAATTTGTGCTGACAACTGCCGCTCACCCTGTGCCTGAGTCCACCTGAAACTCATTGTTGCCTTTTGCATAAACAAGGAGGGTTTTCGAGCACAGAGTGAGCGGGAGTATTTGTCTTCAAAGCGACTGTCATGCGCTAGAGGGTGATACTGCCCCAGTCACGGTCAACCGTCATGTCTCCTTTATTGATTATTGAGTCCAATGCTTTCTGACCCTGGTTTGTGGCAGTTGAAACGATGAACATCATCTTCGTATTGAAACCGACGAGGTGCTTGATCCCGCTAAACAGGTAATTGGCAACTATGTGTGCTGCTGGGGTGCCGGGCATCGTGCGCTTCCAGTAATTCGGTTGAGAAGAATTCGCCTTATAACCACGAGCGTTGAGTTCATCAACCGAGGCTAAATCGCGATAACCATTTCCAGCAAAGAGGATTATGTCTACCTCGCCTGGGCTATAGCGTGTCTGCGTAATTCGAGCTTCAACGATAAGTTTGTAGCCAGCTTCGGACTTTAGTAAAAATCGTGTACTGAAGCTTAAGCCTGTTGCAATTAGTTCGGTAAACATGTCCAGAAATCGCATTTCTTCTGGCGTCTCGAATTTATCTATTGGCAGCCATGCTTTCGGTACTTTTTTTTCGGTCATTTTATTCTTCTTTCTTGTTTGTTTTTTCTTTGATAATCGAGTCCAAGGCGGGCTCGATTAGGTCTCTGTCGCGGCCAGAAATTTGTCCTGCTAAGGCACCTAGGGCCTTAAGATTTACTTCGTCTGTGCGCGGACGGGTGAGGTCATATCCACACTTGGCAGCGTGATTCTTGAGGTTCTTCGCAACGCGTTCGACTGCATACTGGTACTTCGATTCGTCAGAGGCACCGAGCTTGACACCCAGGATTGCTCCCGCCTTCCCTGCCTCAGTGCGGGCAGCGATGCCGAGAGTTTTTTTGATTCCGGCATCAATCGCATTCGAGTGCTCAATTAAGTGGCCCGCTAGGTGCCAGTCATCGAGTACCAGATAATCGCGACCTTCCAAGGCAGCTAGTACACATGCTGTCTTTGCTCGCGTCAGGAGAGTGTGTGAGCGGCCGTGTTCACGCAAGCCTTCGTTGGCAAGAAAGTCCTCTTCTGCGTGCGCGGCTTCCATTTCTGGCAGTGCACGGAACTGCGGAGGCATGCTGTCACCGCGGCGTCCAT
>JBJOJC010000017.1:0-18482 GCA_046046825.1 Actinomycetota bacterium
CCGACGCGAGAGACAGAAGACAAGCTAGAGGATGGGCAATGAGGATGTCAGAAATGTCCTGCCACATATTTCCCCCGATCGACCTTTAGCGCTTCACCTTGTTTGAAGTGTCTTCGCCGGCCGACTTCAGGTCTTTTCGAAGTTCTTTAGGTAGCGAGAACTGAACATCTTCTTCAGCGGTCTGAACCGTTTCAACATCGCCATAACCACGCTTCGCTAGGTATTCAACAACGTCTTGAACTAGCTCTTCTGGAACTGAGGCACCTGAGGAAACTCCAACCGAGTCAACACCCTCAAACCATTCATCCTGAATCTCTGAGGCAAAGTCGACGCGGTAGGCGGCTTTAGCACCTGCCAAGAGAGCAACCTCAACCAAGCGAACTGTGTTGGAAGAGTTAGCCGAACCAACAACAATCACTAGATCGCTTTCGGCGCCGACTTTTTTGATTGCAACCTGTCGGTTCTGGGTTGCGTAGCAAATGTCGTCGCTCGGTGGGTTTTGGAGGGTTGGGAACTTGGTACGAAGTTTGTGTACGGTCTCCATCGCCTCGTCGACGCTAAGAGTGGTTTGGGAGAGCCAGATCACCTTGTTTGGGTCCTTGATGGTCACGCCTGCGATGCTGTCGTCTTGATCAACAATCTGCACGACATCTGGGGCTTCTCCAGCGGTTCCTTCAACCTCTTCGTGACCTTCGTGACCTACCAAAAGAATGTCGTAGTTCTCGGCGGCAAAACGCTGCACCTCACGGTGAACCTTGGTTACTAGCGGGCAGGTGGCGTCGATGGTTTGAAGACCGCGCTCTTCGGCGGCTTTTACAACGGCGGGCGATACACCGTGGGCGCTGAAAACTAGGATACTGCCGGTTGGCACTTCGTCAACTTCGTCAACAAAAATGGCGCCACGCTTTTCAAGAGTGGTGACCACGTGGATGTTGTGAACGATCTGCTTGCGCACATAGATTGGTGCGCCGTAGTGGTCGAGCGCCTTTTCAACGGCAATAACGGCGCGGTCAACTCCGGCGCAGTAACCTCGGGGCGACGCCAGTAGAACCTTTTTCTGTCCTACGGGTTCGGTATTCTTGATTTCAACCACCTACTAATTCTAACGGCGTAGGTAAGAGGGCAATCATGAGTGAAGTAGCGGGTTCTCCGCCAACTGATGAAGTCAAGCCGTATTCGGTAGCCGAGTTCAACCAGCGTGTAAACCTAGCGATTGCCAAGTGGCCTGAAGCACTAATCGAAGGTGAACTGGTCAAGTTCAAAATTGGACCTTCCGGTCATGCCTATCCTCAGCTTCGCGATGTCAACGGCGGGGCGCTTTTGGAACTCACCATTTTCCGTGGGGTCACCTCTGCTTTCACCGAATCCTTCCAAGACTCAGACCGAGTCATTGTGAGTGGAAAGCTCAACTTCTATGCACCTGGCGGAAAACTTTCGTTCAACGTAACCAGCATGCGCAAAGTTGGCCTCGGCGACCTGCTAGCCCAGCTCGAGGCGCTGCGTGCCAAGCTTCGCGCCGAGGGTGTTATCGATGAATCTAAGCGCCAGCCGCTACCGTTTCTTCCAAACCGGATTGGTTTGATCACCGCCCAGAACTCCGATGCCGAAAAAGATGTTCTGAAAAATGTTTTGGAACGTTTTCCGAATGCAAAGTTCGAAACCGCTTACGTTCCGGTTCAGGGCGATGGCTGCGCTCCGGCAGTAGTGGAAGCGATTGCCAAACTCGATGCCAACCCAGAGGTCGATGTGATCATCATCGCTCGCGGAGGTGGAGCCTTCCTCGACCTAATTGGTTTCAGTGATGAGCGGGTCGTTCGAGCAGCAGCGGCTGCAAAAACACCGATTGTTTCGGCGATTGGTCACGAAGCCGACCGTCCAATCCTCGACGACGTTGCAGACTTTAGAGCGTCAACTCCAACCGACGCCGCCAAGAACGTGGTTCCCGATGTTGCCGAAGAGCTTTACCGAATCGGAGAGGTCGTCAATCGTATTGTGGTTCGAATTGGCCACTATGTTTCGAGTCAGAGCGATTTTCTGTCGCAGGTGCTTAGCCGTCCGGTCATGGCCAATCCGTACCAATTTCTGAATGACAAGCAGCAAGACCTCGAGCGCGCGCTAGACGAACTTCGAAGCGAAGTCGAAAGGGGCATCGAGCGCGAGGCTGCCGAGCATTCCACTCGTGAAAACATGCTGCGCTCGCTCTCACCTCAATCAACTCTCGACCGTGGCTACTCGGTGGTCCGCGACGCGTCCGGTCACGTACTGAATGACGGCGCAAAGGTAAAGACTGGAACCAAACTAAACATTCGCCTGGCAAAGGGCGAAATCGAAGCAACTTCAAACTGAATTAAACTGGAGGAATCATGACCGAGAAGAACAACGAAGACATTGCAAAGCTTTCTTATGAGCAGGCACGTGACGAGCTCGTCAAGGTTTTGAGCGATCTTGAGGCCGGAACCGTTTCACTCGAGCAGAGCATGACTCTCTGGGAGCGTGGCGAAGCATTGGCTAAGCACTGCAAGTCTCTTCTTTCCGGCGCCAAGGCCAAAATCGACGAAGCGCTGAAAGATAAGTAGTTGAGCGAAAAATCCGCTAAGGAACACAGAGCAAAGCAAACGGTAAACAACCTACTGCTTTCGCTCTTAGTCAGCGTTGGCATGGTTCTAGTCATCATCTTGATTGTTCCCCGCGATGATTCCAGCCGAATCCCCCGCATCGATTACGTTGCAGTCGCCGAGCAGGCCAGCACTTCCAGCAAGCACAACATCGTGGCTCCAGAGCTCCCAAAAGACTGGTGGTCGAATCAAGCGACTTGGCTCGGTGAGCCGGTCGACGCAGTTCCGCGCTTCGAGGTTGGCTTCGTTGGTCCAAAAAACGAGTACATCGGCCTGACGCACGCCTTTGGAGTGAACCCAACCTGGCTCGCTCTAACCCTGAAAGACGTTGTTCTTGAAAAGAACTTCACTAACGAAGGCTCTTCAATCAAGTGGGACATCTACCGTTCTGCCGAAGTTCACGACCCAGTTCTAACCCGTGACTATATTTGGGTTGCAACTGTTGGAATGGATGCCGTTTTGCTCTATGGCACCGGCACCGAAGCGCAGTTCAAGGTCTTAAGTAAAAACATCGAAGCCCAGCTGGAGGGACAGTAATGGTTTATCAGCGACCACAAACTCCTAAGGAAGCCTGGGCTGCACTACTCGAAGGTAACCGTCACTTTGTTTCGGGACAACCTGCTCACCCACGCCAAGACGTTGACCGTCGTGAATCGGTAGCAGAAATTCAGAAGCCTTTTGCCGCACTGTTTGGTTGCGCCGACAGCCGGCTTTCGGCAGAGATCATCTTCGACGTTGGCCTCGGCGACCTGTTCGTGGTTCGCAATGCCGGCCAGGTTATCGCCGAAACCATCCTCGGATCTCTCGAATACGCGGTGGAGGTTCTGAAAGTGCCTCTTATTCTCGTGCTCGGTCACGATGAGTGCGGAGCTATTCGCGCAACTATCGATTCCCATGAGGGGAAACTGGTTAGCGAAGGTGAATTTATTCACAACCTGGTAGCTCGAATAGAGCCAACCGTAACCCAGGCTTATGCCGATGGTAAAAAAGACATCGACGACATCACTGCCCTTCACATTCACGACACCATCGAAGATTTGATGAGCCGTTCCACCCTGATCGCAAACGCCGTGAAGGCGGGTAAATTAGGTGTGGTCGGAGCGAACTACAAGCTTGCTCTCGGAGAAATCCATCCTCTAGTAATACACGGCGAAATCGCCTAACTGAAAGGTTCCAACGTGGAATACCGCATCGAACACGACACCATGGGTGAGGTCAAAGTACCTCTAAACGCTCTCTACGCTGCCCAAACTCAAAGAGCCGTGGAGAACTTTCCAATCTCCGGAACCACCCTTGAGCGAGCTCACATTGCCGCACTAGCCCAGATCAAGAAGTCGGCAGCGCTTGCCAATGCCAAACTGAACGTTTTGAAGCCAGAAGTTGCCAAGGCTATCGCCGAAGCCGCCGACGCAGTGATCGCCGGCAAGCACGATGGCGAATTCCCGGTCGACATTTTCCAGACCGGCTCAGGAACCTCTTCGAACATGAACATGAACGAAGTTCTTGCCACCTTGGCTACCAAGATCCTTGGCGACACAGTTCACCCAAACGACCACATCAATGCCTCGCAGTCGAGCAACGACGTTTTCCCAACCAGCGTTCACGTTGCCGTGACCTCGGCACTGATTCACGACCTCATCCCAGCACTTGACCACTTGGCTAAATCACTAGAAACCAAAGCCAAGCTTTGGGCAACAGTTGTGAAGGCTGGACGCACCCACCTAATGGATGCCACCCCAGTAACTCTCGGCCAAGAGTTCGGTGGCTACGCTGCTCAGATTCGCTACGCAATCGAACGCGTTCAAAGCACCATCGTTCGCGTGGCAGAGGTTCCTCTTGGTGGCACCGCAGTAGGAACCGGCATCAACACCCCTAAGGGTTTCCCTCAGGAAGTTATTCGCCTCTTGGCCTCTGAAACCAAGCTTCCAATCACCGAGGCACGCGACCACTTTGAAGCACAGGGCGCCAGAGACGCACTGGTTGAAGGAATGGGTGCTCTTCGAGTTCTTGCAGTTAGCCTCACCAAGATCAACAACGACCTTCGCTGGATGGGCTCAGGACCAAACGCAGGCCTTGGCGAACTTCACATCCCTGATTTGCAACCTGGCTCATCAATCATGCCTGGCAAGGTGAACCCGGTAATTCCTGAAGCCGTGATGATGGTTTGCGCCCGAGTAATCGGAAATGACGCAACCGTTGCCTGGGCTGGCGCTACCGGAAACTTCGAGCTCAACGTTGCCATCCCAGTGATGGGTAACGCACTACTCGAATCGATTCGCCTACTCAACAACAGCATGCGCCTACTAGCCGACAAGACCATTGAGGGTCTTGAAGTCAACGAAGAGCGCGCGCTTGCTCTAGCCGAGTCGAGCCCAAGCATCGTTACCCCGCTAAACAAGTTCATCGGCTACGAAGCAGCGGCCAAGATTGCCAAACACGCGGTTGCAAAGAGCATCACCGTTCGCGAAGCAACCATTGAACTGGGTTACGTAGATGGCGAGAAGCTAACCATGGAACAACTCGATAAGGCACTCAACGTGCTATCGATGACCAAGCCGGCTGAATAATAACTACCCAAAAACCGACCAACAGATACGGCCCGAGAGCGATACTGCTCCGGGCCGTCATCTTTTTCGCGACTAACCCAACTAACACCACCAACGTGGCGATCCCAAACGACCACAGGGTCGCCTGCCACACCAGAGCCGGGTCGAACCAGGCCAACAACAATGACAAGCCGGTTACGAGCTTCACATCCCCCATGCCAATCCAGCCGCGCAGGGAGATAAGCGTTCCAACCCCGAAAAGTAATGCGCTAATCGCTACCGCCATTAACACTCGCTGCCACTCAAACGTAAGCAGCAGCCCGATCAGCGATAGCAGATAGCCAGGAATCGTCAACTTATTGGGCAGGCGTCGTTCCCGAAAATCGATAACGACGAGCGGGATAGTTGCGATGGCAAAGAAGGCAATTCCGATTAAAGGAAACATCCCAACAAGTTAATGCTTTCGCAAAAACCGATTGGGAAGTTTTCCACAGGTTAGGCTACGTCGCCGACGCGCTCCCAGATCTTCGAGATGATTTGCCAGCGACCGTCGATGTGAATCAGGCTTAGGTAGTCCTGCATTACTCCGCCGAACATTTCTAGCTGAACTTTGGCAAGTGCCGCGGTGTCTGAAATCTCGTCGATCATGATGATCTTCTCATTGCGTGCTTCACCCTTCGACTGCGGTGATTCACGGTTGACTACTGCCTCACGGTAGATAACGTAAGGGCGAATGTTTAATTCGCCGGTCTGTGCGCTGTATAGCACAACGTTTTCGTTGAAGACTCGGTCGAACTTCTCCATGTCTTGGGTGTGCATGGCGTCGAAGTAGTCGGAAAGCATGGCCTCAATGGCTGGCCTGTTAGTCATGCACTAATTATCTAGCAGGTCAGTGACCAATGCAGCAATTGCTGAACGCTCGGAGCGCATCAGAGTTACGTGTCCGAATAGGTCTTGACCTTTGAGAGCTTCGATTACCGCGGCGATGCCGTCGTGGCGACCGACTCGCAGGTTGTCTCGTTGAGCAACGTCGTGAGTGAGCACGACCTTAGAGTTCTGGCCGATTCGGCTGAGCACGGTGAGGAGAACGTTTCGTTCTAGCGACTGCGCTTCGTCGACGATCACGAATGAGTCGTGGAGTGAGCGTCCGCGGATGTGAGTTAGCGGAAGAACTTCAAGAATTCCTCGCTCAACAACGTGGTTCACAACTTCTTTGGAGACCAGCGCGCCGAGGGTGTCGAAGATTGCCTGACCCCACGGGTTCATCTTGTCGCCTTCAGATCCTGGCAGGTAGCCGAGATCTTGGCCACCAACGGCGAAGATTGGTCGGAATACCAAGATCTTTTTGTGAGCACGGCGTTCCATGACGGCTTCTAGAGCGGCGCAAAGTGCGAGAGCCGACTTACCGGTTCCAGCTCGGCCACCGAGGCTAACTATCCCTACGTCTGAGTCGAGCAGGAGGTCGATAGCGAGCTTCTGCTCAGAACTGCGGCCGTGAACACCAAACACGTCTCGGTCGGCTCGCACGAGGTGAACCTGGCCGTTTCTGGTTACTCGCCCGAGACACTGCCCGCGGTCACTTGAGATAACCAAGCCGGTGTTCGCTGGCAGGTTTTTGGTTTCTTCGATGGTGACTACTTCGTTTTCGTAAAGGTCATTCATCTGGTCTGAGGTTATGGTGATGTCGGCTTGGCCGGTCCAACCCGAGTCAACTGCAAGGTTGTTGCGGTATTCCTCCGCGTGCATGCCGAGAGACCCAACCTTCACGCGCATTGGCAGGTCTTGGGAAACGACGGTTACGTTGTTCCCTTCGTTAGCAAGGTTCATTGCAACAGCGAGAATGCGGCTGTCGTTATCGCCAAGCTGGTAACCAACCGGCAGCACCGACTGATCGATGTGGTTTAGTTCTACTCGAAGCGTTCCACCCTCCCCCACCTCGATGGGGAAGTCGAGGCGTTCGTGTTCTTGGCGCAGATCGTCTAGGGCTCGAAGTGCTTGGCGGGCAAAGTAACCGATCTCGGGGTCGTGGCGCTTTTTCTCGAGTTCGTTGATGACCACGATTGGGATGACCACCGACTGCTCTTTGAAACGAAACATCGATTTTGGGTCGGATAGAAGCACCGAGGTGTCGAGCACGTAAGTGCGCAGCCCCTGTTCCTGTTTCTTGGATGATTTGGAACTGGTTGAGCTGCTATTTGGCACTATTGCTCCTAGAAGGTCGTCTTGTTGCGACTCTAAACCTGACCAGTCGCACCTGAACGCAGACACGCTTATTCAGGCGAATGTTCATTCACCGTTCAGGCGCCGAAGCGGCGATGGCGTTTTGCGAAAGCACGAAGAGCTCTCAAAAAGTCGACTCGGCGGAAATCTGGCCAAAGTGCTTCTTCAAAATAAAACTCGGAATTGGCGCTCTGCCAAAGAAGGAATCCAGACATGCGTTGTTCGCCGGAGGTACGAATAACCAGGTCGGGGTCTGGTTGTCCAGAGGTATAGAGATGCTTGGTGATTAGTTCAGGCGTAAGCAATTCGGCTAATTGGTCGATGCTGTGATCCTTGTGGGTTGCAAGGATGCTTTTCACGGCATCGGTGATTTCATGGCGTCCACCGTAGGCGACCGCCAAGTTCACGTCCATGCCGTTCCACTTGGAGGTGTGGGCCTCAGCCGAAGAAATTGTGGCGGCTAGCTTCTCTGGCAGCATCGAACGATCCCCGACCAGCTTGAGCTTCCAACGACCAGATTCAGAAAGCGTTTGCACTAGGTCGTCGATGACACCGATGAGGTCATCCAATTCCTGGCTCTTGCGATTACTCAGGTTGTCGGTTGAAAGAAGGTAGAGCGTTACCAGCTCAATCCCCAGGTCGTCGCACCAGCCTAGGAACTCACGCGTTTTCAGGGCTCCGGCGGTGTGACCATCTTTGGCGGTGTGACCATCTTTGAGAGCCGCCCATCGACGGTTGCCGTCGAGGATTACCGCAACGTGCTTAGGACGCGCATTGGCGCCGAGACGAGATGCCAGTCGGCGTTCGTAAATCCGGTAAATCAGGTTGCGCACGAAACTAGGCTACTAGTCTTAGAGTCATGGACAAGCCAAATCTAGACGACACTCAGTCCATCTTCCTGCCGGTTTCATCTGGCTTCCCGGTAATCCAAGAAGAGAAACCGACCATGCGTGGCTGGCTTCATGCCGGCATCCTTCCAATAGTTATCGCTGGTGGAGTGCTGCTCATCGTGCTTGGTGATGGAGCCGCGGCTAAGGTTGCTGGCTCGATCTTCTTCGCCTCATCGTTTTTACTCTTCGGCAACTCAGCGCTTTACCACCGCTTCAACTGGAAGCCAAAAACCAAGTTGGTTCTGAAGCGAATCGACCACGCAAACATTTTCCTGTTGATTGCGGGCAGTTACACACCGATCACCATGCTGGCGCTGCCGTTTGAAAAGGGTCTCTGGCTCCTGGTGGCAATTTGGTCTATGACCGTTATTGGCATCGGCTTCCGTATCTTCTGGATCAACGCTCCGCGCTGGCTCTACGTTCCGATTTACATCGGAATGGGGTGGGGTGCCATCGTCTATGTTCAAGACTTTATGGCTGCAAACCTGCCCATGATGGTGCTAATTCTTGCTGGAGGACTTGCCTACACAATCGGCGCACTGGTTTACGGTTTCAAGTGGCCAAACCCGTCGAAGCGACACTTCGGATTCCACGAGATTTTCCACGCACTCACGGTTGCAGCATTTGGTTGCCACTGGACGGCGGCGCTACTTATTGGACTTGCGCCCCTTAGCGGCAGCTTCGCCGGCTAACTTTTCCTGAATCTCGCTGCGGTAACGAACGCGACGAACACGCTTCACCATGTCGAGTATCAACAAGGTTGCGGCAATCATCATAAGGAAAACCGCCGTGAAACCGATCACACCCGGACTGTTGTAAACCTTGTTTGGGTCATTGAGCGGGTCAATGGTTTCAAGGTAAGGGTCAATCGCTGCAAGGGCCTGAAGTAACTTCATGTTTTAAGTATGCCCGCATTTTGCGACTAGCCTAGAACCATGGCCCCAAATACCAACTTAGACGAGCGCTACGGACGCGGTAGCCGCAAACTCCGCCCGTCGACCCTGGTTTTTGTCGGTGTTCTGCTAACTGGTTTCTTCGGCTTCGCCATCTACGCTAACTTCATCGCGAAACCAATCGCGAGCGTTGAGTTGCTCAGCTATAAAGCGGCCGACGCCAATCACATGGTTGGCAATTTCACCGCCCGAACCGGAGACCAAGCAGCTTCCTGCGGCTTCAAGGCCTATGCAACTCGCGGAAATGTGGTTGGCTACGTTGAGATTGAAATTCCTGCGAACACCAGCGACAGCAAGGCGTTACAGGTGGTCGTGAAAACCTTAGAACCGTCATCAGTGCTTCGTGCCGACGGCTGTCGCGTCAAATAGAATTGACCCCATGTCTGAAGAACCAACCTGGCTAACCCAGGAGGCGTTTGATCGCCTCGCCGCTGAACTTGAGCACCTCATGAAGTTCGGCCGTCCCGACATTGCTCGTCGTATCGGAGAGGCTCGCGAAGAAGGCGACCTCAAAGAAAACGGTGGCTACCATGCGGCGAAAGAAGAACAGGGCAAGATTGAGGCCCGCATCTACCGCCTCGAGAATATCTTGGCGACCGCAGTGGTTGGCGAACCTCACGCTTCTCACGGAATTGTTGAGCAAGGCATGTGGATCACCGTTGAGCTAAACGGTTCGGAAAACAGCTTCTTGCTTGGATCAGCTGAAATTGCCGATGACGAAGTAACGGTTTACTCGCCTGACTCACCTATCGGCAACGCCATCCTGGGTAAGAAAATCGGTGACGAGGCTAGTTACAAGACTCCGATGGGCAAAACCATCAGCGTGAAAGTTCTAAACGTAGAACGCTTCAACGGCTAGTTTTAGCGCGGAACCTTCGGGTTTAGTCCGGCGGCACGTAGGGCCTTGAAGACCTCTTCACGATGTTCGTGACCAGAAGTTTCAATTGAAAGCCTTAGTTCTACTTCGCTGATGTCGAGGTCTTTCCCATTTCTGGTATGCAGAACCTCAACCACGTTTCCTTGAACCGCAGCAATTGCTTCGGCGGTCTTTACCAACTGACCCGGACGATCTGGAAGCATTACCGAAACATCGGTGTAGCGCTCGGCGGCCATTAGACCGTGGCTGATTACCTTCTGGAGTAGCAGCGGGTCGATGTTGCCACCGGAAAGAATAACGACGGTTTTACCCTTTGGCTTGATGGCACCAGACATCAGTGCGGCCACGGTTGCGGCACCAGCTGGTTCAACAACCATCTTGGCTCGCTCTAGAAGCAACACGATCGCCTTGGCGATTTCGTCATCGCTAACAGCAACGACCTTGTCGATGTTCTTGGAAATGAGTTCGAAAGGAATCCTTCCAGGCACCGCCACAGCAATGCCGTCGGCGATCGTTCGCTTGGTGTCGATCTTGACCGGCTTGCCAGCCTTCAGCGAAGTTACGTAGGAAGCCGTGTTTTCGGCCTGAACGCCGTAAACCTTGATTTTGCGCTTGTGCTTAGCCGCATAAGCCTTCACCACGGTAGCCACTCCGGCAGCCAGGCCACCGCCGCCAATTGAAACGATCACGTTGGCAACATCTGGTACCTGGTCGAGGATTTCAAGCCCTACGGTTCCCTGACCGAGGACCACATCGAGGTGGTCGTAAGGCGGGATGAAGATGGCACCCTTTTTGGCCGCATGAGCTTGAGCTGCCGCCAGTGTTTCGGCAAAAACCGCGCCTTCGAGAATAACGTCTGCGCCGTAATGTTTCGTCGCGGCAAACTTTGGCAGCGATGCACCGATGGGCATGAATATGGTGGCTTTGATACCAAGCTTCTTTGCTGCTAACGCCACACCCTGCGCGTGGTTACCTGCAGATGCGGCAACAACGCCTTTCTTACGCTCGGCAGCGGTTAGTTTGCTCATGCGGTGGTAGGCGCCGCGTAGTTTGTAGGCACCGGTTCTTTGAAGGTTTTCTGCCTTCAGTTCAACATCGACACCCATGAGTTCACTAAGAGCGTTGCTGTGCAAAACCGGTGTGATGTTGGCAACCTGGCGCACAATAATCTCGGCGCGCTCGAAGTCTTCGAGAGTTGGCGCTGAGAGTGCTGGTTGCTTTGACATGAATTCCTCACGGGTTTTGTTCTGGTTTAGAGTTTAGTTTGTGAAGCCAGCGATTAGCCTTTCCAACCTTGAAGCCAAGGCGATTGCGCTGAACGCTCTCGGTTTTGCCGATTCAAAGCCCACCTCCGTGCTCGAGGTTTTTGAGAGAACCAATCTGTTGCAGGTTGACTCGGTCAACGTGTTTGAGCGAGCTCACTACATGCCACTGTTTTCTCGCATCGGAAACTACGAAAAAAGTGAACTCGATAACCTAACCGGAGGTTTCAACCCCACCCTGATTGAATACTGGGCTCACGAGGCTTCGATCATCCGAACCCAAGACCTTCCCTTGTTTCACTGGCGCATGAAAGATAACCGCTACAACGAATGGGATCTGAAACTTGGAGCGTGGATTGAGGCAGAACTAAAAGCTCGCGGTCCACTTACCACCAGCGATTTCGATCACCCAGGGCACGCCAGGAAAGGCGCTTGGTGGGGTTGGAGCGATGTAAAGCGCACGCTCGAGCGAATGTTCTTTTGCGGCGCCTTGGTTTCCGGCGGCAGAAGTGGGTTCAAGCGCGTCTACGCCCTTCCAGAGCAGGTATTGCCAAGCGACTTGATGAGCGCTCCCCCAAGCCAGCGCGACGCTCAGAAGGAGTTGCTGGTTAGAGCTGCAAATTCTTTAGGCATCGGAACTCAAAAGGACTTGGCCGACTACTTCAGGATCTGGCCCAGCAAGGTATCTCATCTGCTGCACGAATTAGTTGAAGAGGAAAAGCTGCTCAAAGTGGATGTGGACGGTTGGCAGTCCGACGCATACACAACACCCTTGGTGAATCTCACACCGAGCACTCACCGCGGCACCACCGTGCTGAGCCCATTCGACCCAGTTTGTTGGAATCGCGACCGCACCAGCCGAATCTTTGGCTTCGACTACAAGATTGAAATCTATGTGCCAGAGCCGAAACGAATCTTCGGTTATTACTCATTGCCACTGCTTCACAACGGAAACCTCATCGCCCGCCTCGACCTCAAGAGCAACCGACAGGAAAAGACTCTGATGGTGCAATCGAGTTGGGCCGAGGAGAGCTCCAAACTCAAGTTTCCAACAGCCGCTGTTTCAAAGCATTTGGCTCAAATCGCTAATTGGCAGGGGTTGGGGTCAATCCAAGTCGCCGGTAAGGGAAACGTGGCTTTAGAACTTGGAGCCGATCGACTTTAGGCGTTCGATGCGCTTTGGGATTGGCGGGTGAGTCGAAAACATGCGCTCAACGAAACCAGGTTTCATCGGATCGGCGATGTACATGTGAGCCATTGCAGAACTCTTGCGTCGCATCGGACGACCGTACTCACCTAGTTTCTGAAGAGCCGAAGCCAAACCTTCAGGGTAACGAGTGATCTCGGCGCTGGTGGCATCGGCAAGGTACTCACGCTGACGGGAAACGGCGGCATTGATTAGCGGACCAATCAAGAAAGCAATGATGCTACCAACAACACCAACGAGTAGCAGAGCAACACCAAGACCATTGTCGCGTTCGTCGCGGCGACCCATGTTCGACCAGAACGCCATACGCATTGCGAAGTCGGCCAGGATTCCGATTGCCGAAATCAACCCGAACACGATGGTCGAAACCAAGATGTCGTAGTTCTTTACGTGGCCCATCTCGTGCGCCATAACGCCCTCGAGCTCCTTGTCGTCCATGATGGCCAACAAACCGCTGGTGGCGGCAACTACTGAGTTCTGAGGATTACGACCGGTGGCGAAGGCGTTGGGGGCTTCATCGGGAATGATGTAGACCTTTGGCATGGGCATACCCTGGGCGATTGAGATGTTCTCGACGATACGCCAGAGTCGCGGATTATCTGCCTTTTGGATTGGCACTGCCCCAGACATTGCAACGGCGATTGAGCTCGATGCAAAGTACTGGAAAACGGTGTAACCAAGCACAAACAGAATGATTGGTATGACGCTCGACCCATCACCGGAGTAAACACCCCACGCGTAAGCCAAACCGCCTAGTAGCCCAACAAATCCAAGAATGATGAAAATGGTGTTGCGCTTATTGGCCGCAATCGCCCGATACATTTACGCTCCTGTTAGAACTTGACCTGTGGTGGCTCCTGAATAGCTGCAGCATCTGCAACCTCAAAGAACTCACGCGCGGTGAAACCGAGGGAGGCGACGAACAACACCTGAGGGAACTGCTTCACCTTGATGTTTAGTTCGCGAACCCCACCGTTGTAGAAACGGCGAGCAGCCATAATCTTGTCTTCGGTGTCAGTTAGTTCCTGCTGAAGGGCTAGGAAGTTCTGGTTGGCCTGAAGCTGTGGGTAAGCCTCAGCAACAGCGAACAGGCTCTTTAGAGTGTTCTGCAGATCGCCCTCAGCCTGGGCAGCCTTAGCCGGGTGGGCCAGCACATCTGGCGACACGGTGGCTGCACGAGCCTTGGTTACGTTCTCAAAAACTTCTCGTTCGTGGGTTGCGTAACCCTTAACGGTTTCGATGAGGTTTGGGATTAGGTCGGCTCGACGCTTTAGCTGAATAGTGATGTCGCTCCAGGCTTCATCAACGCGAGTGTTCAAAGTTACTAGGCCGTTGTAGGTAGCCCAAAGGTAAAGACCTACTAGCACGACGATGGCCAGCACAATCCAAACGAATTCCATGATTCTCCTTTTGACGCAGTTTGCGTCACATCTAAATCGTAAGCAGTTCCCAAGACATCAGACGACCACTCTCAGCATGCTCACAGCGAACGCTAAGACTTGGTTTTGGCGTGGTCAAGAATGTAACCGACCAACTCTTTGTTCCACTTGTCGTCGCAAGCCGTCCACGGTTCCGTCACCGAGAAACTGATACCAGCGATGTGACCGCTCAAACTGCAGTTGGCACCCGAGTCAACGTTGCCGGTCTCCATCCGCCACACATCAGCATCCGGATAACCAGCATCCCACCGCTCATATCCTTGAGCAGTTAGTTGCTTGGTAACAGCTTTCCATTGCTGGTCGGTGCGAACCGAGTAGCCGAAGAAAACACCAACATCACTATTTGGAACGCCTATCGCGCAGTCGCGTGAATCGGTTACACCTTCGACAGTTTGATCAACCGTTGCATAGCTTTTGTCGAGGTCCAATAGCGCCTGAATGTCGCAGTTCGTGGGGAGAGCGTAGGCAACGGAAACTGTTTGCGCTGTTGCGGAGCAGCCCGCGAGTAGCAAAGTTGAACCGAGAAAGGCAACGATTTTCTTCATGTGCTCCTTGTGGGACTCGAACCCACACTGTGACGATTTTAAGTCGTCTGCCTCTGCCATTGGGCTAAAGGAGCGTTTCGTGGAAAAGGGCCCAGATTACTCTGAGCCCTTCCAATCTTAAACCAGTTACTTCTTTGCTGGCTTCGAAGCGTAAGTTGCGAACTGCTCACGAGGAGTCTTGAGAGCAGAGATGCCAACAATGTCGCGACGTAGCAAGAAGTTCCAGATCCAGCCAGCGAATACGCGAATCTTGCGCTCCCACATCGGGATAGCCAAACCGTGGTATCCGCGGTGCATGAACCAAGCGATTAGGCCCTTCACAGAAAGTTTCTTCCACTGGTAAACACCAACACCGATACCCAAACCGGCAACGGCACCGAGTGGCTTGTGGAAGTATTCCTTCACACCTTCGCCACGAAGTTCAGCCACGATGTTCTTGGCAAGCAACTTGGCCTGACGCACAGCGTGCTGAGCGTTAGGGACACAGAAACCACCGACACCAAAGCCCGATAGGTCAGGAACAGCAGAAACGTCTCCAGCAGTCCAAGCGCCAGCCAGCAAGTCGTCGCCGTTGGCTACCTGAAGAGTTGCCTTAGCAGTAATGCGTC
Source organism: Actinomycetota bacterium (assembly GCA_046046825.1). Taxonomy (GTDB): domain Bacteria; phylum Actinomycetota; class Actinomycetes; order Actinomycetales; family Microbacteriaceae; genus Rhodoluna. The sequence continues at coordinate 15,163 of JBJOJC010000017.1, forward strand.
CGCGGTCGTCTAGTGGAAGATCGGTGTTGCGCACGTATGGGTGAGCCATAACGCCGGCGGTCCAAACGATTACGTCTGAGGCGAAGCTTTCGCCGGTTGAAAGCTGGATGATTCCCTTTTCAGCCGACTGCAACTGAGTGTTTAGGTGAATCTTGGCACCGCGACGGTCGAGGTTAGCGATAACCCATTCTGAAGTCTTCTGCGAAACCTCAGGCATGATGCGACCCATTGCTTCGATTAGGTGGAAGTGAACGTCATCGAAAGTAATGGTTGGGTAGTAACGAAGGAGGTAGGAAGCCAATGAACGCATCTCGGCGAATGCTTCGATACCGGCAAATCCACCACCGACCACAACGAAAGTAAGCAGGCGATCGCGTTCTGCGCCGGCCGGTAGGTTTGCAGCCTTGTCGAAGTTAGCGAGGATGCGGTTACGAACCTCGATCGCCTCTTCGATGTTCTTCAAGCCAATTGCGTTGTCGGCAACACCAGGGATTGGGAAGGTGCGAGAAACAGCACCTGCGGTAACCACGATGTGGTCGTAGGAAATCTTCTGCTTGCCAGCACCAGCCAACTCAACGGTGGCAACCTTCTTGGCGTGGTCAACGTTGGTAACGCGACCAGAAACCACGTTGGTCTTGCGGAGGTGGCGACGGTGTGAAACCACAGCGTGACGCGCCTCGATCGAACCCGCAACAACCTCTGGAAGGAACGGCTGGTAGGTCATATATGGAAGCGGGTCAATCATGGTGACCTCTGCCTCACCCTTGCCCAGGTGCTTCTCGAGCTTTAGTGCGGTGTAAAAGCCGGCGTAGCCACCACCGACGATAAGAATCTTTGGCATGTTGCCTTCCAAAAAAATTGGGGAATTGTTGTTACTTAAGTCTAAACGCTTGGAACTGCGTGGATGTTACAAACTGGCTTACAAAGTCGGGTCACACTGGCAGCGATTTTGCTTCCAGGTGCAAGCTTCCAGAGCTATGTCGCCAATCGGGTTTACTCCTGGACCCACGGAAAGCGCGTGTCCGGCAAGTGCGTGCAAGCATTTCACACGCGTTGGCATTCCACCGGCCGAAATGCCATCGATTTCGGAAACCTCACCGTGCTCTAAGCGATCCGCAAGGTATGAGTCGTGAGCCGCTTGATAGGCCGCAGCCAATTCTGGCTCTGAGCCTAAACGCTCCTGCAGCTGCGCCATAAAACCAGACGCTTCCAAAGTTGAAAGTGCTGCGGTGGCCGCTGGAAGACTCAGGTAGTAGAAAGTTGGGAAAGGCGAACCATCGGAAAGTCGTGGCTTGGTAACCACCACAATTGGGTTCCCGCAAACACAGCGAGCGCCGATTCCTACAACGTCGCGCATTTGGCGTCCGAGTTGTTTCTCAAGGGAAGCGATGTCGGCTGTAGTTGCCTCAGTTATTGGCATTGGTTAGGCCTTCGGTTCTTCAAGCCCAGCGCGAACCACGGTCTCCACCAAATTCTCGGTCCAGTTCGACTTGGTGGTTGAAACTTTCTTGCTCAATGAGGTTGAGTTTCTGGCAGCCGCTAATGCAGCACCGACAGTTCCCGACTCATCATTTGGATTCCATTTTTCTGCGTCCATGACCGTGAAAGAAATCTCACCTGGCATTACGTAGAACAAACGATTACGAGCCTGGGCGCGGATGTAAACCGGGTCATCCCAGCGCTTGAGGTCTTCCTTCATCTGGACCAGGTTCTTACGAGTCTGTTCATTTTGATAAGCAAGATCGGCTGCTGTGATTCGCTGTTCATACCAAAGCTGAGCCTTTGGGAACAGAGTGATCACGGCAACCACAACGATGCCGGCAATCACCAAAGCCTGCCCGTTTAGATTCAAGCGACCCAAAAGCTCTTTACGTCCAGCTGACGAAGAAACCCGGTTGAAGCCACGACCGCCTGGTCTTGAAGTCTTCATCCGGGTTCCTTTGTGTCGCTGATTAGTGCTTGAAACGAGGGAAAGCGTTACGTCCGGCGTAAACCGCAGCGTCCATTAGCTCTTCCTCAATACGAAGCAACTGGTTGTACTTGGCAACGCGCTCTGAACGTGCAGGAGCACCGGTCTTGATCTGGCCAGCGTTGGTCGCAACGGCTAGGTCCGCAATGAAGGTGTCTTCGGTCTCGCCTGAACGGTGCGAGATGATGGCCTTCATGCCCTTGCTCTGAGCAAGCTCAACAGCATCGCGGGTTTCGGTTAGGGTTCCAATCTGGTTTACCTTTACCAGGATGGCGTTTCCGGCCTTCTCGTCGATACCCTTCTGCAAACGTGCAGGGTTGGTGACGTATAGGTCGTCTCCAACTAGCTGAACCTTGTCGCCTAGTTCGGCTGTGATCTTGGTCCAACCAGCCCAGTCGTCTTCGGCTAGTGGGTCTTCGATCGAAACTAGTGGGTACTTGGCAACAAGACCTTCGTAGTAGGCAATCATTTCGTCGGTTGAAAGCTGCTTACCTTCGAACTTGTAGGTGCCAGAAGCCTCATCGAAGAACTCGGTTGCAGCAACGTCTAGAGCCAAAGCAATGTCCTTGCCCAGGGTGTAACCAGCCTTGGCAATTGCCTCTGAGATCAGGTCTAGAGCAGCGGCGTTGGTTGGAAGCTCTGGAGCAAAACCACCCTCGTCACCAAGACCGGTTGAAAGACCCTGTGCGTGTAGCAGTGACTTTAGGGTGTGGTAAACCTCAACACCCCAACGGAGTGCTTCGCTGAAGGTCTCAGCACCAAGAGGAACAATCATGAACTCCTGGATGTCAACACCGGTGTCGGCGTGAGCACCACCGTTGATGATGTTCATTAGTGGAACAGGAAGGGTTACACCCTTGTTCTCACCTAGGTACTCGTAAAGCTGTAGCTCAGCCGACTCAGCAGCTGCGCGAGCGGTTGCTAGTGAAACACCGAGAATTGCGTTTGCGCCGATGCGCTCCTTGTTTGCGGTTCCGTCCAAAGCGATTAGCGCTGCGTCAACAGCACGCTGGTCGGCTGCATCGATACCTTCAACAGCGTCGTTCACTTCGTCAAGCACTGCGTTAACCGCGTTTAGAACACCCTTGCCCATGTAGCGACCCTTGTCGCCATCGCGGCTCTCGTGAGCCTCAAAAGCACCGGTCGATGCACCTGATGGAACTGCAGCACGACCAAATGCGTCGTCTTCTAGCAAAACTTCAACTTCGATAGTTGGGTTTCCGCGGGAATCTAGGATCTCGCGAGCTCCTACAACATCAATCTTTGACAAGGGTTTCTCCTATATTTTTGGGGGTTAATAAAACTGACGAAATGCCGTCAAACACACACCTTTGTAATGTGTCTAGTTTAC
>JBJOJC010000018.1:0-9074 GCA_046046825.1 Actinomycetota bacterium
TTGGTGGTCATCGGATACGCAGCCGTATTCTTCAACCCAACCGATTTGGTGTGGATAACCATCTGCTGGTTCATCACCGGGCTCGGCGTAGCACCTGCCTTCGCAACCATGGCGTCGATGATTTCAGTTAGTTTCGGAACCGCCGACAGCGCCGAAGCTTACGGCTGGGCCAACACCGGCCAGCTCTTGGGCTATTCATTCGGTGCCGCCGTTGCCGGTATCGTCATTGACCATGTTGATCCGGTGGCTGCTTGGTACGTAACCGGCGTCGCTGGAGGTTTGGCCATTGTGGTCGCTCTCATCACCGTGCGCTACAACCCATCCCTGAACGAAAAGGACGACTAATGCCGAACTTTGCTGTCACCTACCAATACGTTGAAGACCAGAATCTGGTCAATGAGATTCGCCCAATCCACCGCGAATGGCTGACCGCCCAGCTGGCGGCTGGAAGTCTTCTAGCCAGTGGCCCGATGGTCAATCGCCCCGCTGCGTTGTTGATCTGGAATGCCGAGTCAATCGACGCACTAAGCGAACTTCTAGAACACGATCCTTTCGCGATTGCCGGGGCAATTGACGAACGAACCATCGAAGAATGGAATACCGTCTTCGGTCCTTGGCGTTAGTAACGGCATGAATCTCTCGATGAACAACGGTCACCAAATTGCCCAACTCGGCCTCGGTGTCTACAAGGTAGCTCAAACGGATGCGGTAACGCTGATGCGTGAAGCGATTGAGGTCGGCTACCGTCGGATCGATACCGCAGCTCTATACGACAACGAAACTCAGGTGGGTCAGGGCATTCGAGAGTCGGGGATTGACCGCTCGGAAGTATTTGTAACCACCAAAATTTGGAACGACCGCCAAGGCTACAACGAATCGCTCAAAGCAATCGATGAGTCGCTTGCCAGGCTCGATCTGGGCTACGTTGACCTGCTTCTGATTCACTGGCCTTCGCCCTCACAAGATCTTTACATCGACACCTGGAAGGCTTTTGAGAAGGTGCTGTCAGATGGGCTAGTTCGCAACATCGGCGTCAGTAACTTCCAGCCGAACCACCTTGACCGACTTATCGCAAACAGCGAAGTGAAACCGGTAGTGAACCAGGTTGAACTTCACCCGTTCTTCCAACAGCATGGTGTACGTTCGGCTAACGCCCGTCACGAAGTGCTCACCGAAGCCTGGTCTCCCCTAGCGCGAGCGGGAAAGAACGACAATCCGGTGCTACAGCAGATTGCGGAAGAAACTGGAAAAACTGTTTCTCAGGTAATTATTCGTTGGCACCTCCAGCTTGGAAATTTGGTAATTCCAAAGACCACGCACCGAGATCGACTCGAAGAGAATTTCAACGTTTTCGATTTTGCGCTCAGTGGCGAGCAGATGGAACAGATCGCATCGCTAGACAGCGGTATGCGAATGGGCCCAAACCCGGATGAGTTTGGTTAAAGCATGAAAGTTTTAGTTACCGGCGCCAGCGGACTTATCGGATCCGCACTCATTGAAGCACTCCAAAAACAAGGACATGTTGCCACCGCTTGGAAGCGGGGCACTGTTGTAACTTCCAAAGAAATCGAACAATTCGACGCGGTTGTGAACCTTGCTGGTGCAACCACTGGAAAACTCCCTTGGACGAAAACATACAAAAAGGAACTAGTCGACTCAAGACTCAAAACCACCCAAATGCTGGTCGACGCTATCAATGGAGCAGCCAAACCGCCGAAGGTTTTCATCAGCGGTTCGGCATCCGGTTTTTACGGTGACACCAAAACAGCAAATGCCAAGGAGTCGGATCCGAAAGGCACCGGTTTCCTGAGTGATCTCTCAGCCGCTTGGGAAGACATTGCTAAAGAGGCAAAAACCCGCGTGGTGCTAATCAGAACCACCATGGTGATGAGTCGCAAACTCGGCGCCCTTGGCCGACTACTTCCACTGATTAAGCTTGGCGTTGGCGGACCACTCGCTTCCGGCAAACAGTGGTGGGCTTGGATTTCCCTGCCGGATGAGGTGGCTGCAATCATTCACCTGATCAACACCGAATCGGCGAAGGGTGTTTACAACCTAACCGCGCCGGAAGCAGCCACTTGCATCGACGTGGTTCGAAGCCTGGCCAAACAGCTGAACCGTCCATCGATTGTTCCGGTTCCAGCCTTTGCTCTGCGCCTGGCTTTCGGTGAAGGCGCCGACGAACTTCTGATCTGTAACCAGAAACTTTCTGCCGAGAAACTTCTAGCCACCGGTTTTGTTTTCCAACACCCAACTCTTGATTCGGCTTCGGCCTGGGTAACAAAAAACCCCGCCGACTAAACGACGGGGTTTTTCAAAACAGCTTTACTTCTTTGGTGCAGCCTTCTTCGCAGCTGGCTTTGCAGCTGGCTTTGCAGCAGGCTTTGCAGCAGGCTTCTTAGCGGCTGGCTTAGCAGCAGCTTTAGGAGCAGCTTTCTTCACAGCTGGCTTTGCAGCAGCTTTAGGAGCAGACTTCTTCACAGCTGGCTTTGCAGCAGGCTTAGTTGCAACCTTCTTAGCAACTGCATCAGCAGTCTTGCTAACGGTGGTAGCAGCCTTTACAACGGTCTTGGTTGCTTTAGCAGCAGCCTTTGGAGCCTGCTTGGCAACAGCCTTGGCAGTCTTCGAAACAGCGGTAGCACCCTGCTTCACCGTCTTGGTAGCAGCCTTCTCGACCTTGTTCACAGTCTTGGTAGCTGACTTCTGAACGTTCTTCACGGTCTTGGTAGCTGACTTCTGAACGTTGTTGACGGTCTTGGTTGCTGACTTCTGAACCTTGGCTGCGGTGCGACCAAGATCCTTGGCTGCGTCCTTACCTAGGTCAATTGCGTCTTCGACAACGTCTTCTGCAGCTGCAGCCAAAACTTTGCCAACGTTCTTAGCGTTCTTTTCGCCGCGCTTTAGTAGGCGGTTTAGTGTCTCTTTGATTCCCAAAAAATAACTCCTTGATGTATGGGGTTCTTGCTACTAAAGGTTACCTGACGCTTGTTGTAAATCGTTCACAAACGAAGCGTTGCGTCATCAGCCAATGTGGCGTCGACGTCGGAGAATTTCGTCGATGCTGTCGATGTTCGTTTTTCGCTTTGCGTCTTCGATGGAAACCACATCGGCAAGTTCAACAATTTCGATGGCGCCGGTGCGTAGAAACTTTTGGTTTGGAACTTCGTCGGGCTTCCAAGCGTTCACCTTGGAGTCCTGTGATTCTTCAGCGATTTTGGTGTTTGTCAAAGTGATCGGCAAGTCGCGCTTCACTGAACCTTCACTGAGGTGAGCGAACTGACTATGGCTTCGAACGGCGAGTCCGGAAAGAGCAATTGCGCTAACGCTGGCCAACATGGCAACGATAAGTGAGTTTGCTGTTGCGGCGAATTCAGCCCAAGACAAGCCAGCAATTAGCAACGCGATGACTGCGGTTGCGCCAGCGAAGTTGCGTGCCCGCTTGGCTTTGAGAGCTTTAGTTGCCTTAACACCGAGCTTTGCTTCAACTGTTTCTCGAATCGAAACTTCTGGTCTTTCATCTTCTGGCTTGATGCGATCGTTGTTGATGAATGAAGGAAGAAGAACGAGAAACCAAAGCGCACCGACCACAAGGATCGCAAGGCCGCCAGAAGAAAGGTTCACACATCAACGATATGGAAGAACTGACTAACTTCGGATATTTGAGGGGGTGTGTTTAATCGAAAGGGTAAATAGTTTTGGTTTCCACGCCGCCACTGAAACGGTTGAGTAGTCCGCCTGGAACTTCTTCATAGGTCAAAGCAAACACGTGGTGGTCGCGCCAAGCGTTGTTGATGTGAATGAATGCCAGTTTGGTTCCCTCGTAGCGGAAGCCAAGTTTTCGAACCACCTGAATTGAAGCTTTGTTCTCTGGGCGAATGTCGATTTCTACGCGGTGGAGACCAATTACGTTGAATGCGTAATCGGTTGCTAGAGCAACCGCGACCGGAGTTATTCCTTTACCTGCGAACTCAGGCGAAATCCAATAGCCGATGTAGGCCGTGGATACGGAACCGTGAAGGATGTTCGAGACATTCAGCTGCCCCACCAGCTCACCCCGATATTCGATAACCAGTGGCAACGCACTTTCGTCTGATAGTTGTCGGAGTAGTCCTCGTATTGAAGATCGAAAATCTAGATTTAGCGGGCCTGTTGGATTCGTTGCTTCCCACTGCCTAAACCAGTCGCGGTGGCTAAGTTGAATCCGTTCGATCAGCTTCCAGTCGCGCATGCGCACCAATCGCAAGGAGATGTCTTCATGGCTTAGCGCAAAAGTAAAGGGCACGATGGCAAGATTAGTCGCATGAGTGCTGAAGATGTAACTAATCAAAAACTGGCACTTCGACGCAAAGTGTTGGCGGGACGAACCGAAGGTCACCGCTGCGGCCACAGCCATTCGCAGTTACTCATTGATTTTGCTTGGGAAGCACGCGCCAAGCGGGTTGCCTGCTACATTTCCTTCGGCGATGAACCCAGCACCAATGTATTTCTCAAACACTGTCAGCTCGATGACCGAATCGAACTCTTTGTTCCGCGCGTGATTGGCGATGATTTGGAGTGGGTTCCATTTTCCGCAGACCAAATCATGCACCCGCTCGGAATGAATGAGCCCGTTGGAGAGTCGCAGACTCTAGATCAGGTCGACCTAATGGTTGTGCCAGCGATTGCGGCTGATAAATCTGGAAACCGGCTCGGCCGCGGCAAGGGTTTTTACGACCGTGCATTAAAGAGCGTTACGGCTAAGAAGATAGTTGCCCTCGTTCATGACGATGAACTGGTGAGCTCTATTCCAACGGAATCGCATGATGTTGCGATAGACGTGGTTTGCACTTGCAGCCAACTAGTTGAAATTTAGAAGTTAAAATTAGTCAATGCCTACCTACAGTTACGCCTGCAAGACTTGCGAACATCAGTTTGATATTCAGCAAGGACTAAACGAATCTGCTTTGGAAAAATGCCCAAAGTGCGGTGGCGAACTACGCAAAGTCTTTGGCAAGGTAGGCGTTACCTTCAAAGGTTCCGGTTTCTACCGAAACGATTCAGGTTCGGCACCTAAGTCTGACTAACCCCAATGAGGAGGCTTGTCTCCTAGCAGGCGTTGGTCGTTACTCTGACCGCTTTCACCCCAGCCGGCGGCGGTCTCTTCAAAACTTGGTTCATCGAAAAGTGTTTGCGCCTTCGCTGAAACTCGCATTCCAAGAAGGTCTCCAATCCTGATTGCCAGAGTCTGCGGGTCGGCAAAAACTTCGAGTGCGTGAACTCGAACCGTAATCCACCCCATCGATTCCAGCAATGACGGACGGAGTCGGATTTTCTCGGAGAGGTCATCGCCCACCAAATCCCAGTCGGGGATAATCACAGCGGAAACCGCGCCATAGGAAACAGCCATGGAGATGCGAGGGGTGTAGCCGAGGGTCACGTGGGCGCCGAGCTTGCGCAGTCGAAGCGCTAGGTCACCGAGCATCGGATCGACATCGATTGCTTCCTCGGTCGGCGAAACAACTCCCGCATAACGGAACATCTTTGCGAACTGCTTGACTGCTCCCGCTGCGTTTTCAGGAAAAGCGTCGACGTGAATCGAGGTCACCAGAGTGAGTGATTTGCGGGCACTCACGAGCAGGTTTGCCAGCGTTCTGCGGCCGCTGGACAGGCTCAGCTGTCCAAGGGTTTCGCTCGTCTTACCGCTTGCTAAAACACCAAAACCAGGTGCAAAAATTACTCGGTCGGCTACGCGGTGAGAAAGCTCAGAGAGGGTAGTCACTTCGAATTTTTCGTCGCCGTGAGAGTCGAAGAACTGTTTCAGGTCGGCATGCTCCAAAACCTTTGAAGCAAGTTCGCCTCGAATTCTTTCGGCATGGATGTCAGATGCCGTGACCACCATTAGAGAACCTTCAGGGTGACGGCGAGCGTGCCGCATCACAACCTGAACGGTCTCCTGCACTTCCGCGTCTGGGCTTTCATTTAGAAGATCGGCGGCAGTTGCCAACTTTGCTTTGACCGGATGCATCTCGAAGTTCGACTTTCCGGCGTAATCGGAAGCAGTTGGTTCGAAGACAATGCGATTTTGGTAAAACTCGCGATTAATCAGAGCGCCTAGTGTTTGCCCAGTTGGTCTCCAACTCTTGCGAATCGATTCGACTCCGAAGATTCGTGCCACTTGATCAAACAAAGACTCCGACTCCGCCTCGAGAGCGGTAGGGACTTCATTTGCTTCGAGTTCGAAACCAATCGGTGCCGCAATCGCACTGTCGCCAAAAGCTATTACCTGCTTGGCTCGCTGCAGCGCAGAAATGTTTTCGCCAATAGTTGAACCGGCAGCATCAAGAACCAAAACCGCATCGAACGTTTCACCGTTCGGAAGTGAATTCGCTAGCTCGTATGGAGACGCCGCATAGGCCGCTAACAGGACCGAGGAAAGCTTGCTAGCCGCAGAATTGAGGGATCTAAATGTTGCAACCCGACTGCGTAGAAGCTGTTTCAAGGCTTCGGCTTCGGCCGAATTGGCTTCGATGGTTTCTTTCCAGTGATGCGCCTGAAGTGAATTGAATGCACCAACTCCGAGTGCATTGTGCTCGCGATCGGCATCAATGAAATCTTCTTCCAAGACCTGAATTCGCTCGGTTGAATAGCTAGCTAGTTCGGGTTCGAGTTTCAGCAGTTCTTCGAAGGCGCTTTGCCACCACGCCAAATCGAATTCGGCTGAAATGTGTTCTCTAGAAACATGCAGGTTAGCAAAGTCGCGGTGAACGTCAGCCAGTCCAGCTTCGTGAAGTTTTTGTCGAAGGTCGTTGCGAACTGAGAGATTCTCCAGCGGCCCCGTCTGCGTGGCCAGAGATGAAAGAACCGAGGTGAATTCGGAAACTGGAAACTCAAGAAGGCGCTCGGCAAGCGACGTTTCCACATGCGCAGATACCCGGGAAACATCAATGACGAAGTTGCGATAGGCCACATTGGTGTCGGCGAACCCGGCAACAATTCGTGGAGTTTCATCAACGTTACTGTAAGTGCTCCAGGCGTCACGCTGCTGCTTTATATCTTTCAGAGCTTGGTTTAGGTCGGATACCGACATTCCTGGTCGGAGATATTCTTTGGCAAGCTTATTCAGGCGTCGACGAGTGGAGCCTGAAATTTTATTACCTAACTTTCTTGGACCGGTGGCCTCAATAAGTTCGGTGACGTCACGGTCGAAAACTTCTGGAACAAATCGATCTAGGCTCGCGGCTACACCAGACCACAAATTTAGGTATTCACCAAACTCCCCGACGGATTTCGCACTTCTGAAGTTTGCTGCATTTACAAGGTCGTCGAATTTCTTGCCAAGTTCCGGAAAATCAACTTCATGCAGTTGCTTTGCCAACGAGACGATTTGTTCAACCTGCTCTTCACTCTCAAAGTTTGCTCCGAACCAAGAGCTGTCGGCCGGCCCACGAAGAAACAAGCCAGCCTCCGCGGCTGCTTCAAGTAATTCGATTGCATCATTCCGAACCTGGTAACGCTTTAGATCAGCAAGCGCAATTCGAGAAGAGGTGGTTGGCGGATTTGGCATCGCCGCCAATTTGGCGAGAGCCTCGAGGATTTCGATTAGTGAATGACCAACGTGATCGTTTCGCTTCGATAGGAGCTGCAGATAAGCATCGAGGTTTGAAGCTGCGGCTTCACGCTTGACCCCGGCTTGCACTAGATCAACCGCTAAAGCCTTCTCGTAGCGAGAAATGGCACCAACCACATCGAGCCACAAGCTCGAACTTCTTACTAGCAAGCCATTTAGCTGCAGCGAAGCCAGGCGCTCCGAAAGTTCGTTTAGGGTCTGCCTACGTGGAGTCACCACCAAAACTTTCTTGCCCTCGTGAACCAATGCGGCTAAAACGTTCACAACTGTTTGGGTGTATCCCGATCCAGGAAGAGTCTCTACCGCGAAGTTATCGCCCCGCACAGCTCTGGCAACAATTTTCTTTTGGGTTTGGTCGGCATCGGCAACCAGACGAGGCTCGACGTTTACTTCGGTGGCAACCTCGGGAACCTCGGCAACCTCAGCCAATTGGCGAAGCAACAGGTTACCTTCTGGTTTTATATCACTTTCCATGAGTGAAGGTTCCACAGCAAAGTTTCCGATAATCAGGCCGCGTCGAAATTCAACCTTGGCATCGGCATCAAGAAGCGAAGAAATGTAGTCAATCACCGTCAGAGGCATCAAGTCGATAGCACTATCTAAAAGGCCAAGGAGTTTCACACTGTCGATGGAAACACCGTAAGTGTCAAAAAGAGCGGAAAGCAAAGCCGGGTTCACAAAGGCACTGCCGGTTCTGGCGATTTCAAAATCATCAGTTTTGCGAATAAGTTCAACCGGCCACATCAACAAAGGCAGGTTGAGATCGAAACCATCTTGCTCCAAACTGGCAAACCCGCCAACCAAATAGGTCGTGTGAATTCCGAAATTGTTCAGATGGTCGACACTTTTTGCCTTGATTCGTCGCGCGGTAACCAGAGCCTTTGAAAACGCCAAGGGTTCTCGGACGAGGTTCGAAAGTAGTGCCGTGCCGCTGGAAGTGAATTGAGCGATACCGCCTGGGTGTGAGCGGTCTAGATCTATTTGCCCGAATTCATTTAGGGCGAAGGTGGTTAGAGAGTTGGTTTTTCCAATGTCGCGGATTTCCCTAATCCAGGATTCCCAGTTGATTCTTGAAAAGCTCACGTTCTCGTTCACCCTCATAGGCTAACCGCCATGAAGGTATATTTGGTTGAAGCACCAGCCCCCGTAGCTCAGTGGATAGAGCAGAGGTTTCCTAAACCTTGTGCGGAAGTTCGATTCTTCTCGGGGGCACTAGGCCGCTTGAGCCAGCCCCAGAAATGTGTCCCACTCTGGCAGTGTGCAGTCGACGCCCCGGACTAACCATTGAGCGCCAGTTGGCATTTTGGGTTGAAAACCTAGCGTCCAGCCGATTTCACTAAGGGTTTTGTTGCCTTTGGCATTGTTACATTTGAGACAACAGGCCACCAGGTTTTCCCAGCTATCTGCACCTCCCTTAGACTTTGGCTGAACGTGGTCGATGGTGTTAGCCGGTTTCGAGCAATAGGCA
>JBJOJC010000019.1:0-4102 GCA_046046825.1 Actinomycetota bacterium
ATTACGGTGCGTGGCTTGGGTTATAAGTTCGAAGCTTAGAGTTTTACTCTGCCGAGTGCTCGTCGAGAGCAGCGAGGTTGTCGACCAAAGTCTTGTACTGCTCAAGTGAGCCATCAAGAGCTGGAACGGAAACCTTAACTCCCGGGCCGTCGTTGATCGAAACAAATATCTCAATGAGGTCGCCGGGTCTGGCGATTAGCCCCTTGGCATTTAGCGCGATTCCCGAAACTGCTGGGTTTTCGTTGAAGCCAAGGTCGAATTTCTCGCCAGGGTTCACAACATCGCTCGACCAGTCGAAGGTCTGCTTTGAAATTACGTCGACGGCTTCTGCTCCGTCGATTTCATACTGAAGATGAATTTGAACTGGCTGGTCGCTGTTGTTTACGAATGAACCGATGATTGCGCCAACTTCGGTGCCGCTCATTTCAGTAACTTTTTTGGTGAGGTAAATGAGGTTTAGACCCTTGACTCCGCTAACAGTTACCTGGGCTCCGTCGCTCGGTGCGTACTCCTGCATGGTGGCAACATTGCTCGATAGGCTGCAACCGGCAGTCCCCAAAACTAGTGCTGTTGAAACAGCTACGGCGGTCACAAACTTACGAACAACCACGATTTCCTCCGGATTTTTGCTTTAGCGGTAATAGTCTAACCCTTTATTTATCTGCCAAAGCGTGGTAAATTAGACGTTTCTGAAGGGATTTGTTCGCATGAAGTTTGTAGTAGGCGAAACCGTTGTTTATCCTCACCATGGAGCAGCGAAAATTATCGAAGTAGCCGACAAACTGATTCGCGGTGAAAAGAAACTTTACCTAACCCTAGAAATTATTCAGAAGGCCACGGAAGACACCTCCGATGCCTTGGCTACCGAGAAGAACAAGCTGACCATTCAGGTTCCAGCTGAAAACGTTGAAGCCGTTGGCGTTCGAGATGTAATCGACAAAAAGGGTGTTCAAGAGGTTTACGGCGTTCTTCGCGCCGAGTTCATCGAAGAGCCAACCAACTGGTCGCGTCGCTACAAGGCGAACTTGGAGAAGCTTGCTTCTGGTGATGTTCTAAAGGTTTCCGAAGTGGTTCGCGACCTATGGCGTCGCGACCAGGACAAGGTTTTGTCGGCCGGTGAAAAGCGCATGCTTGCCAAGGCTCGTCAGATCCTGATTTCTGAGTTGGCGTTGGCCCTCAAAGTCGACGAAGAAAAAGCCGGCGTCAAGCTAGATGAAGTTTTAGCTTCCTAACCTAAAAGGTAATTATGTCCGTTGCGGTTGTTTTGGTTGCCGCAGGCCTCGGCGAGCGACTCGGCGCCGGAACTCCTAAAGCATTGGTCCGTGTGGCCGGCGTGACTCTTCTTGAGCACGCGATTTCTCGAAGCCTCGGAACCGTGGGGCTATCTCAACTGGTGATTACGGCGACCCCTGGCTACCAAGACAAGTTTTTGGCATTGGCGGCTCCTCACGTTCCTTCCTCGATTGAACTATCCGTGGTTCCTGGCGGCGAAACCAGGCAGCAATCAATTGCCCTTGCGTTGTCTGAAGTGAACCACAACGCGGAAATAGTTTTGGTCCACGACGCTGCCAGAGCGTTCACCCCAACCGAGGTCTTTGACCGCGTGGTAAACGAGGTTCGCGAAACCGGCTTTGGAGTGGTGCCGGTAGTTGCCGTTTACGACACCGTGAAGCGCGCCGAGGGTGAAGTGGTTCTAGAAACCGTTGACCGTAATTCGCTTCGCGCTGCGCAAACTCCTCAGGGGTTCCCAGCCACTTTGCTTCGCGAGGCTTACTCGCAGGTTACCGAGGAACACACCGACGACGCCGCGCTGGTTCAGGCTTTCGGTCACCGTGTGCTTTCGGTTCCCGGCGACCGCATGGCCATGAAGGTAACCACTCCAGACGATCTGATTTTGGCGAGTCACCTAATTGGCGGAGAGCAGCGAACCGGAATTGGCACTGATACTCATCGGTTCAGCGATGATGAGGCTAAGCCGCTTTACCTCGGAACCATCGTTTGGGATGGAGAACGCGGCTTGGATGGCCACAGCGACGGCGATGCTCTAAGTCACGCAATCGTCGACGCGTTGCTGTCGGCAGCAGCCTTAGGCGACATCGGTAGCAACTTCGGAGTTGACCGCCCAGAGTTCACCGGAGCAAATGGCAAGGTATTCCTCGAAGGTACTCTCGCCAAGCTTCACGAACACGATTTCAGTGTCATCAATGTTTCAGCGCAGATCGTTGGCAACCGACCAAAGGTAGCTCCGATGCGCGAGCGAGTTGAGCAGGCTCTCACCGCAATCATTCACGCTCCGGTAACCATTAGTGCAACCACCACCGACGGACTTGGATTCCTAGGCAACACTGAAGGCGTGGCGGTCGTGGCAAGCGCCCTTATTCAGAAAGCCAAAAAGTAGGCTGAACTTGTGAAGATCTTCGATAGCAAAGCGCAGAGTCTGGTCGACTTCGTGCCGCTAACTGCGGGTCGTGTTGGCATCTACGTTTGTGGCCCAACCGTTCAATCCGCACCTCACGTTGGTCATCTTCGAAGCGCAGTGGCCTTCGACATCGTGGCTAGCTGGCTCACACTCGGACACGGTCTCGATGTGAAGCTAGTTAGAAACGTCACCGACATTGACGACAAAATTTTGGTAAATGCAGCCGAGCAAAAGCGCGACTGGCGTGAACTAGCCCTTGAGGTTGAAGTTGGTTTCAACGAGGTTTATGGCGCATTAGGCGCAGGAGTTGACCACCGACCTCATGCCACGGAACACATCGACGGAATGATTTCCCTGATTGAGCGACTTATCGAGCGCGGTCATGCTTACGCTGCCGACAACGGAACTTCAAACGTGTTCTTCGACACGGCTTCACACGCGGCTTACGGCGAGCTCACCAATCAGAAGCTTGAAAACCTGGAGGGTGAGGCAATCGGCGGCGGACGCAGGGCGGCTCACGATTTCGCTCTCTGGAAGAGCGTCAAAGCAGGGGAGCCGGAAACCGCGGCCTGGGATTCGCCATGGGGTAAAGGTCGACCTGGTTGGCATATCGAATGTTCAGCAATGACCCTCAGTGAACTCGGAGAGTCATTCGACATTCACGGTGGTGGTCTAGATCTTCGTTTTCCGCACCACGAGAACGAGCTAGCTCAGTCGCGTGCGGCAGGCTACGACTTCGCCAACCACTGGATGCACAACGGGCTGGTGACTGTTTCTGGAACCAAGATGAGCAAGTCACTCGGTAACGGTGTCAGTGTTGAAGAGCTGTTTGCCGAAGCAAATGCCGCAGCCGTTCGTTACTGGTTGGCTTCAGCTCACTATCGCTCGACCCTCGACTACTTACCAACTTCTCTGGCAGAGGCCGTAAGTGCAGTTGGTCGAATTACCAACTTCGTTCGTCGAGCCAGCGAAGTGGCTACCGCAGGAGCCACAGCACTGCCAAGCGAATTCCGTGAGTCCATGGATTCCGACTTCAATGTTCCGGTAGCTCTGGGAGTTCTTCACGAAACGGTTCGAGCCGGAAATACGGCGCTTGATTCCGGTGCGCACGCTCTCGTGGCGAAGGCACTTTCAGAAGTAATCGCGATGGCCGAGGTTCTTGGCATAGATTTGTCAGGTAACGAAAAAGTTGCCGACGCGGAAACCGCGGAACTAATTGAGAGCCTGATTGCCAAGCGCAACCTAGCTCGTGCAAACAAAGACTACGCGCTCGCCGACTTGGTGCGCGCTGAACTAACGGCCATGGGTGTCACCATTGAAGATCAGGCCGAAAAGACCGTATGGATGTGGAGCAACTAATGGCTAGCAAGGGAAAACGCCCGGGAACCGCTAAAGGCAAGAAGGGTCCGACCGTAGGCTCAGGCGGCCAGCGTCGAAAGGCACTCGAAGGCAAGGGGCCAACGCCTAAGGCCGAAGACCGCAAGGGTCACAAGGCGTTCAAGGGCAACAAGCCGGAAAAGCAGGCGGTTCGAAAGGGTGAGTTCCTCGCCCCAACTGCTCGCACGGCTGGCGTTGCCGGAGCTCGCCGCACCAACTCCAAGGGCATGTCTAAGGCTGCCGACTCTGGCGAAGTACTTTCCGGGCGTAACTCGGTGCTAGAAGCGCTTCGCGCCAAGGTACCAG
>JBJOJC010000020.1:0-20349 GCA_046046825.1 Actinomycetota bacterium
AAGAAGAACTTCTAGCAATTGCCTCGGCTATGGAACTATCCAGCAGCCACGTGCTGGCCAAGGCCGTGGTTCGCGGCGCTCGCGTTCGTGAAGTGCTTCCAGCTAAGGCAACAATGGTTCAGGAAATTCTCGGCGAGGGCCTAGTTGGTGTTGTCGACGGACATCAAATTCGTGTTGGTCGCCTGTTTGAACCAGCCCCAGATTGGGTGACCGTTAGCACCGCACTTCAGATTTGTGTTGACCGCGATGGCGAAGTCATCGGCGTTATCGATCTGAACGACCCAATTCGCGACGACGCCGCGGCAACCATCAACGAACTTCGAATTCTCGGCGTGGAACGTGTGCTTTTAGTTACCGGGGATCGCAAGCCAGCCGCCGAAGTAGTTGGTCGGGCAGTTGGCGTGAACGAAATCTTCGCCGAGTGCCGACCTGAAGACAAGCTCGAACTAGTTGGCATTGAAAAGCAGAAGGCTACCGGCTCGGTGCTCGTGGTTGGTGATGGAATCAATGACTCACCAGCGCTGGCCGCCGCCGATGTGGGCGTTGCCATGGGTGCCAGAGGAGCCACTGCTGCGAGTGAAACCGCTTCGGTAGTAATCATCGAAGACTCGATTGGCCGGCTTGCCGATGCCATTCGAATTGCCCAAGGAGCCAGGGGCAGAGCACTTCAGGCTGCCGGAATCGGCATGGGTCTTTCCCTGTTCGCGATGCTCGCCGGAGCGTTTGGTCTGGTCTCGGTAACCGAAAACGCCATTGCTCAGGAGTTCATCGACGCCGCCGCTATCTTGTGGGCGCTAGTGCCCGCAAAGAAACGAAGTTAGAGAACTTCTTCTAGATAAGCGGAAACATCAGCCATCTGTTCCTCGTTGATTGAGTGTCCAAGTCGCTCATAACGCACAATGGTTGCCGTGGTGCAACGCCCCAGCCAACTCTCGGTGCGAGCAATTGCGTCCGCGGAAATAATGTCGTCTTCGAGACCACGCCCGTAGTAAACCTTAGGCTTAGTTGTCTCCAGCTCGGCGTCGCCAACTTGCTTGGCTCCAATCACGAAACCAGCCAGAATCACAGTTGCTTTCAAGCGGCCAGGGCGAGTTCGCAAAAGTTGAGTTGCCATCAATCCACCCTGCGAGAACCCCAACACGATCAGAGGAGCATCCTTGGGAAGGTTTGCGTCGATCCAATCCCAAATTCTTTGAGTCCCTGCTTCAACATCCGCTTGCTCAGGGTTGCTGGGAACTTTTCGAGGAGCCCAGCAAAAGCCTCCATTGCCGGCATCGATGGGAGCTTGAAGTGAAATCCAAGGCAAACCTGGCAGGAAAGCCATCAGGCTAGGTAGGTCACGCATGTTGGACCCGTAGCCATGCAGCAAGATCACAATCGGCGATTTCTTGTTCCAGGTAGCCAGATTCGACGACATGTGCTGAGTTATTTTGGATTCCATAAGAGTCAGTCTAGGTAGCCGATTTGAAACACCATTACCGAACTACGTTTAGCTTTATTTGGTTGTTAGATGACGCTCACGTAACGCCAAGAACATTGGGAACACAAAGGCCATGGCGGTTATGCCAGACAAAACCACAAGAATCCAGGTTCGCTTCATTCCGATGCGAGAACTCTCGGCGAACATGAACACAACGCCGGCGACGGCAACGATACCTAGGTCGTAGGTGGCAACCAGGTCAACCGCGGTTGCCGTCCAGGCTCGTCCGTAATCTTCGCCATTCATTACGGCCTGGTAGTTGAACACCCAAGCGGTGATTAGGCCGGCGATGGCAAGAGTCAAATAGACCCAGAACAAGACGGTGTTTTTCACGGGTTAGCTCAGAAGTGCGGCGGCTAGTGCGATAAAAATTCCAACAAAAATAGCTGGCGTTAGATACTTGGCAACGTGAAGCCAAGGAGCCGTTTTAGCAATCGTTGCGGAGATTCTGCTTTTAGACCCCAGTGCCTTGAGGTCGGCGGCTATAGCCTGCGCTTCGTGGGCTGCCGAGTATTCAACCAGCGCGCCTAGAATTCCAGAAGCCAACAGAATGCCAAGAACACCCCAGACCGAGTAAGTTCCAGCGGACTTCACTGCCGGAACTAAACCGGCCGTGGTGATCAATAGGAAAGTTGGTGCAAGCTGGGCGAAAACCAGTTGGTTTCGGCTCTTGTTCCAAAGTTGAATCAGTTCGTGCTCGTTCAAGTGAAGGCCTTTCTCTTTCTCCTATTCAAACAGGTCTGAGGGGATGCGTTATTCCGTTTGTGTATCGGCCAGCAAGCAATCTGAAAGGCTAACCTTTGCACGCGTTAGCGTTAGTCATGCGCAAAATCATCTCGGCGGCACTCGCACTAACTATTGCCCTGCTGGGTTTTGTGAACCCGAGTTCACCGACTGCTGAACCAGCCCAAGCGGTTACGACCAGCCGCGCACTACCTTCGTGGGCCAAAAGCGCCAGCATCTACGAAGTGAACATCCGCAGCTACACCACCGCCGGAACTTTCAAGGCGTTCAAAAGTCACCTACCAAGACTCAAGAAACTCGGCGTCAAGGTGCTCTGGCTAATGCCGATTCACCCAATCTCGGACGCGCGCCGCAACGGCAGTATGGGATCGCCTTATGCGGTCGCCGACTACAAGGCAGTCAACTCAGACATGGGCACCAACGCCGATTTCCTGTCGCTCATCAAGGCGGCTCACGCCTCTGGCTTCAAAGTGGTTCTCGACTGGGTTGCCAACCACACCGGCTGGGACAACGTTTGGATGAGTAATCCGAGTTGGTACACCAGAAATAATGCCGGTGTCATTCAGCCACCGAACCAAGAGTGGCTAGATGTGGCCGACCTGAACTACAGCAACCTTGAAATGCGCGCTGCCATGATCGACGCAATGAAATATTGGGTGACGACATTCGACATCGACGGCTTCCGCTGTGACTATGCCAATGGAGTGCCAACCTCATTCTGGGAGGAGGCCACCACTCAACTCGACGCAATCAAGCCAATGTTTATGCTTGCCGAGAGTGAAGGTGTTGCCGACGAACTGAACTCTGCCTTCAACGGAAACTATTCGTGGAGCCTGCTCTCAAGACTCAATAGCGTGGCCAACACAAGTGACCCTGATGCCTCTTACCTAACTTCTACCCTCGACAGCCTTGATTACACATATGCCAACGGCTCGTTCCCAATGACTTTTATCACCAACCACGACCAAAACTCGTGGAATGGCACCGAGTATGAACGCCTGAACGTTTTCGTAACGCGCTTCTCTGCCCTTTACTTCACCGTGCCTGGAATGCCACTTATCTATTCCGGGCAAGAGGTTGGTCTTAAGCGTCGTCTTCAATTCTTCGACAAGGACGCCATCAGCTGGCCGAAGTCGTCGTCGATGACCACCTTCTACACCAAGCTCGTTTCCCTAAAGACTAAAAACCCAGCGCTCTGGAATGGCTCTGCCGGGGGAGACTTAGTTCAGTATGAAGGCACCAACGCAAAAGTGCTCTCCTATAGCCGCCAGCGCGGCTCGAGCAAGGTAGTGGTTGCTATCAACCTAAGTTCTTCCAAGGCTAAGACGACCATCGACACCGGTAGTTCTCTAAAGGGTTATTACTATGAATACGCCACGGGCAAGAAATTCAAAGTAACTTCAAACCGAATGACAATCTCGGTTCCAGCTAAGGGCTTCGTGATTTATTCGACCGCGTTGGTCAAATAGTCTTCGGCCGTGATTTCATAGATAAGTTCGAGGCCATCTTCCTCATCGATTTGTTCACCGACCAGCGGCACACCGAATTTTGAGATGATGGCAATCGAAGGTAGATTTTCCGGACTAACCGTGTAACGCAGAAACTTCACTTCGGGCAGTTTTGCGGCCCAGTTCCACATTCCGCGAAGCGCCTCGGTGGCATAACCCTTACCTTGCTCGCTCTCGGCAATGCCCAAACCAATTTCAACCATTCCGCGTTCATCGGGAGCTCCATGGAATGAAATGCTGCCAACACCGATGTTTCGCTCTCTGTCAACAATCATGCGGAAATACCAGCGAATGTTTTCGGGCTTCTCACGAACATCGGCAACTCGGTTTGCTCGAGGAAGATCTTCTCCGGAAAGTACTTCGTAGGGGTTTCCAAAGCCGCGGCTACTAAAAACCTCAGGGTCATTGCCTAAATCAAAAAGTTCATCTGCCGTAAGGCAATAGAGGTCTAGCCGAGGGGTTTGTATGACTTGGTACCTTGCTTTCATTAGTCGTGAAGGAAGAGTTTTCCGGCGATTTTAATAACAGCCTTTTTGGGAACAAAGCGGGTGACCTGTGCCATAAATGCATTTCTCGAGCCAACGATTATCGATGGGGTCGATGATTTGGCACTTAGTGCCTTAAAAGTGGCAGTTACAACATCGGTCACCGGGGCTAAAGCTCCTGCAGGGTTTGCATTTGCTACGTTGAAGAACTCAGTTGCGGTAGCGCCAGGGCTCACGGCGAGTACACGCACGTTGGTGCCAACTGTTTCTCCCCAAACTGCCTCGGTGAAAGAGCGAACGAAAGCCTTGGTGGCTCCATAAACGGCCATCCCCGGAACCGGTTGGTACGAAGCGGTGCTAGCGATGTTCACAATAACGCCGTAGTCGCGAGATAACATGCCGGGCAGAACTGCAGCTGTTAGGTCAACAAGAGTAGCCACGTTCAAAACGATTTCCTGCTGAATCTTGCCGCGGTTCTCTTTGGCCACACGCTCGTTGGTGCCGAAGCCGGCGTTGTTAATCAGGATGTCGGCGTGAAGTTTCTTCTTGCTGAGCGCGTCCATAAGTTTTTGACCAGAATCGAGGGTCGACAAATCTAAGGCGACGATGTCAATTTTCACGTCGTAGCTCGCCTTGATGTCGGCGGCAAGTTTCTCGAGAACATCGCCTCGACGGGCCACCAAAACCAGGTTTGACCCCCGCTTGGCAAATTCGTGGGCATAGGCCAAACCGATTCCCGAACTAGCTCCGGTGATCACTGCTGTTTTCCCGTTGAAATCCAGTTGGTTCTCCTGAAGTTGGCTTAGGTGTCTACTATCGCACAGCACGTCATCAGGCTAGGCTCGGCACATGAACCGTATCGAGAAACCAGCACTTATCGTGGCAATTATTGGTCCAATTCAATCCGTCTTGGGTTGGACTATCGCCGGGGCGCTTTGGGTTGGTTATGACCCAATCAAGCAAACCATCAGTGACCTAGCTGCAAACGAGTCGCCGGTGAAATTGATTATGTCGAGCTTCTTTGTGCTCGGGGGGATTCTCACGCTGATTGCAGCGGTTTATGCCAGAACCTTGGCGATGCCGGGTCGAGTGGCTCTATTCATTTCCGCAATCTGCACCTTCGGGCTAACTATCTTCCCAACACCGCTGATCGGCTACTCGCTATGGCACCGCATCTTCGCGATTTCGTCATTCGTATTGTCAGCTGGTTGGCACCTTTTTGCGATGCGTTTTCGCAAGGATGCTCCTTGGATTCTGAAGCCGCCAGCCGCGATTATCGGAACCGCTTTGCAAGCCGCGCTGGCGCTTTGGTTCCTCAGTACCTGGACCGACCCTAATGCCACCGATGTGGGGGTTTGGGAGCGCGTTGTGGCAGTTAGCCAGTCGCTCTATGCGTCAGTTGTGGTAGTCGTGATCTACCTGGTGCAGCGGCCTAAAGGTACTTCACTTTGAACCACCAGATATAGGAAACGGCTTTAGCGTGGCCTCCGATTACTCTGGCCGTTACCTTGGCTGAACCCTTGTAGAACTTCTGGTTGGTTAGGTAAACCGTGACCAAGCCATTTTTGTCGGAAACAGCGTTTAGAGCCGAAAGGTTTTCACCCACTCCGGTGAATGTGAACTTCACTCTCACGCCAGTCGATGCCTTGCCATGGTTGGTCACCCGAAACTGGGTAGCTCCAGGGCCTCCGGCAATTCCTCGAACGTTTAGCAACACGGGTGCAATCTTGTTGGTAGGGGTCACGAAACTCAGGATTCCGTCGGCTGACTCCGTGATGTTCGGACCAGCCAGTACCTTGTATTTTAAATGTCCAGCAGAAGTTACGTTGCTGAGCAACAACGGAAACGAAGCATTGGAGTTTGCATCCAGTTTGAAGAAGCAGGTGTGATTGTTCCCGCCAAGTGTCTGGTGGTCGCAAGCAGTTGATGAAACGCCGTCTGGCCCAGAAACTAGCTCAAGCCCAAGGCCACCAACGAAATCAAAAAAGTTGATCTGAGCAAACTTACCTGCCTGTGCCGGAGTTCCCTTGAACTTGAATGTTGCGGTCTGTGCTTGCGTAGATAGCGCGTATCCCGAGCCGGTTACTTCTGCGCCACCACCTTCAATTGAAACCGCGGAAAGTGTTGGGGAAGTGATCCAAGAGTTATCGATTGCTAATGCCGGGCTTGCTCCAAGAATGGTTGCCAGTGCAATTAGGGGGGTTAGTATCCTGCGCATTATTTGTCTTTCGGTCGTTCGACCGCGCGCACACACGTTTAGGTAACAGTAGCAGTAGAAACCTTAGAAGGTGGTACTGGGAAGCTCCCGCTCGCCGTTTGCGATTCCGTCGACGATTCGACGAACGACATCACTCACAGTTTTCCCCGTACCGAAATTCGGAGCGGTTCCGAAAATGGCGCGACCCGCCAATCCCGACTCGGTGTGCCCAGGCCTGGCATCAATCCAGCTAATGCCAATTTTGCGAAGTTCCTTCGCGGCCGCAACCGCGTAGCCAGCAATCGCCGTCTTGCTGGCCGAGTAGGCGGCTAATCCCGCCATCGGCATCTCTGAGATGACTCCGCTTATTGAAACGACAAACGGTTCGGTAGATAGCGAGAGTTTCTCAATTAGGGAGGAAGCTAACTGAATCTGCCCGGTCGCATTCACCTGCATCAGTCTCGCCGCAACCGACTGAGGAGTTTCGACCATCGAACCGAAAGCAACCAGACCGGAAGCTAGCACGATGCCATCCAGCGGCTCGGCCTGTCCTCTAAGAAACGCAACGAGCTGCTCGATAGACGGCGTTGATTCTAGATCTAGTATGAGTCGCTGGTGAAGGTCTGCCCGAAGTCTCACGGAACTCTCGGCAGTTCGAGCAGTGCCGGAAACCAAGGCTCCTTGGGCCATAAGTTGGTCACAGAATTCGCTTCCAAACGCACCATTTGCCCCCACCACCAGAATGTGTTTGCCTGCTAATAAAGTCATGACGCTTATAACAACAACCACCATGAACATAATTCCAAGTTAGAGTTCTTGAGAGAGCCAGATTGGTTCGGGAGAGGGAGATTATGGCTCAGAAAGAGCAGAAGGCTCAAAAGAACACTAAGAAGGCACCAGCAAAGTCGCTCAAAGAAAAGCGCCTCGAAAAGCAGGCAAAGTCAGACAAGAAGTAACAGCGCAATTATTCGAAAATGCACCTCCGATACGGGGGTGCATTTCTTTTGGCCGAATTTCTCGGCGGGATAACTCAAACGTAGTTAGGTAATCACCCGATACTTCCTTAGACTTCGAAACAGAAGGTTTATTGGGGGAACGTTTGTTGATAGCAGACTCGGATAGCTCAAAAACCCCGGTGACCGTTGAGGCCCTTCAAGGTCAACTGGATCTCATTGCCGAGGCTCTTGACTCAAGCGGCGATGGGTTTGCCATCTGGAAGCTCGCTCCCGAGGAAAGCGGCGATCACCGAAATTTCTCGTTAGTTCTCATCAATAAAGCCGGCGCCAAACTAGCGAATAAAAACCAACAGGAAATTATCGGAAGCAACCTTAGAGAAGTCATCTTTGGTCCCGCCGCTGAAACGCTTGAATCACTTTTTGTCAGAGCGCTAAATGTTGGCCATTCGGTGAAGGAGATTGTTCCGTCGATATCTGACACCGGGGAATTTTTGGCGTTTGAAAACATAGTCGTCCCGTTTGGCAACGATTTGGTATTTGCTACATACCGAGATGTGAGCATTTCATCCCGTGAGCACTCTCGGTTGGTCTGGCTCACCGAACACGATTACCTCACCGGAATGCCAAATCGATCGAAGTTGGAATCGTCGATTGCGGAGAGCCTGATCAGGTCCCAGACAAGTGGAGATCTGATGAGTTTCAGCTTCATCGACATCGACTATTTCAAAGACATCAATGACACCTACGGTCACGATGTTGGAGACGCGCTACTGGTGAACTTTGTGAAGCGCATTCGCCACTCGCTACCTGAAAGCGCGCTGGTAGCTCGTATTTCCGGTGACGAGTTCGGGATTTTGCTTACCAACCTGAAGAGCGAAAACCATTTGAAAGAACTTATCGACGAAGTTTTTTCAGCAATGCAAAGACCATTCAACCGCGGACAACTAGAGTTTTCAATCACCTGTTCGGCGGGTTGCGTGTTGACTAACGGCTGGCAAACCTCGAAGGAACTGATGAAGCTCGCCGACCAAGCAATGTATCAAGCTAAACAGGCTGGGCGGAATCGGTACAAGTTAGAAAACGTCTCCAAAACTATTTAGGGGCATCGGGGTAAATGCTCCTGGTGACTTTGCGTTGGCGACGACCACGCAACCAACTGGATCGAAACCATTTCGGTAAAACGTGAACGATTGAGAGTGCGGCATAAATTACCGTGTTCAGGGCCACCAGGGTAGCCAAAATTACGAAGAATTGGCCGTGCATGAAGGCCTCGGGTAGTAAGAGCCCAGCATGAAAATTGCCAGTGGTCATTTAGTTACTCCCCAGTGTGCTTGTCTTCTAAGTGCCATGTCTAGAGCGCCTTTTACGAAAATGATTCCGAGGAAGGTGTCGTAAATAAGTTCAATTATCAGTGTTGCAGCTAGCAACCGGGCCTTCCAACCAGATTTCCGAACGGTCCAAACTTTCTCAATAATGAACGCCACGGCTAGGAAAATCCAAAACGGATACCAAACCCAGACATCGGAACTCACTAGCTGCAAAACCACCAGCAGAAAGTAAGACCAGAGGGCAAAAACCGAGTAAGCCAGTCCCAGTTGCTGAGACCAGTATCGAGCCGTAGTGCTGGTGATGCCATAGGCACCGATGTTCTCCATCGCGCCGCGTTCCCAACGAAGGCGTTGACGCCAAAGCGAAACTAGGTTCGGCATCAATTCAGTTTCCACCATGCATTCTGGAGGTGAAACCATCAGAGCTCCAAGAGATTTGAGTGCCAAGGTCAGTTCATTGTCTTCGGTTAGTGCCTCGGTGTCATAGACCTGGCCTTTGGTTCCCGGAAGGGAATGACCTCGCTCCTCAACAACCGTGCGCAGTGAGCGCGCCCTGAATACAGATGCGGTTCCGGTGAGAACAAAGACCCGACCTTTTCGACGGCCGATTTCGCGAGAGTAGCGCGTGAACTCATTCTTTTGAAGTTGCGCCAGAAGGCCTTTACGATTTTCCCCAAAGAACAACCCTCCGATTGCGCTTAGACCTCGGTCTTCGGTGAAATGTTTCACCGCGGCTTTTAGGAAACCCTGACGCAGCACCGTGTCGGCGTCCATGACCATCACCGTGTCGTTCTCACCCAGTTCAGGAAGGAGAGCCGTCATGGCTTGGTTTAGGGCCCCCGCTTTCTTCTGGTCGTTGGCTACCGATTCGAAAACTTCCACGCCGAGACTTTTGGCGATAGTAATTGTTTTGTCGGTGCAGTTGTCGGCAACGACAATGATTCGGTCTGGCTTTCTATCCTGAAGCAACAATGAGTTGATAGTCGCAGCTATTAGCTTTTCTTCATTGTGGGCGGGAATTAAAACCGTTACGGTAATTTCTCCGTAAAAAGCGCCGTGAGTACGATCCATCAAAACCCAGGGTGACAACTTTTTATGTCTCTTGTCGTGGGAGCGACGTGAAAGGTTGACGTCTCTGATTTCTAAGCCCACGAAAGCAACCACCACGGTTGATCCAATAGCTATTGCGGAAATCACTGCGAAGAGGGGAGGAATCTGCCAGCTGTAATAGAGCGAAAGATTTTCCAGAACCGGGAAACTGACCACCGGCTGAACCATCGCTTGAGCGGTACTTTGCAGGGTGAAATAAACCACCAAGAATGCTAGCCCCGCGATTGCCAGCACCAGCAAGCCAATCAGACTTTGGTAGTTTCCATTTTTTGGTTTGCGCCAATTTGTCATGAGCCCCCATCGCCCAATGCGCTCCGGCGGAACTGTTTGGTATGTCTTCATTAAAGCACGTGGATTTCCCTCGTGGGGATAGACTCAAAACCAACAGCAAGGGGATAAGTTAGTGACTCGTGAAGCTCGGGCAGAGTTACCAGAATCCCAAAGAAAATTGCTTGCCGACGTTGAGAAACTGTTTACAACGCAAGACCTGCTCCTGGTAAAACTTTTGATTACTAACTTTCCAGTTATTGAGGTCGAATTCGGTGAGGAACTTGCCAAGCAGGCGGTTGAAGACCTGGTGGCTAGTTTCTCCAGGCTAAATTCCATCTCTCGTGTTGAGCGAGTTTCGAATGCTCTTTTCGCCATCAGAGCACTAGACGCATCGAACCCCCTAAATTTCATACGCCAGGTAAAGACTCTGGTCTCGGAGGTAAACACTTCTGGAAAGTACCGCTTTCTGTTGGAGGTCAGCATTGGCGCTGTGATCACTGAGCACAAGGCGAATCTAACGGCGCAGGTTTGGGATGCCAGGCTCAATCTCGCTCTAATGAAGTCCACTAGAACCGGTCAGCCCGAGTTGGCCGACAGTCATGTGGCAACCTCTGAACAGGTTCGCCATGAGCTGTCTCGCCTAGGCCCAGGTTCCCCGCCACCTGAAGGTATGTACTGGGTTTTTCAGCCGATTAACTTTGTGAGTTCGGGAGAGGTTTTTGGTTACGAAGCACTGTGCCGCTGGGACAGCCCCAAACTCGGTTCAGTAAGCCCAGAATTATTCATTCAAGTCGCTGAAGATCTAAACCTGGTGCAAATCATAGATTTCTGGACTTTGAAAGCCGTGGAAGCCGCCTACACAAACCCGCTGCTTGCCGCCGGCCAAGCAATTTCCATTAACATCAGCGCTCAAACACTGGGCAACGACCATGAATTCTTCTCCGCGGTTGATCTGCTTTTACCTAAAATCAAAGAATCCCATTTCTCGCTAATCTTTGAGCTCACTGAAACGTCGGTAATTGAAAATCAGATTGACCTTAGCCTTGGTTTATTGGCCATGCGCAAACGTGGGGCCAAGCTGGCAATCGATGACTTTGGAACAGGAAGAACCAGCTTGAGTGTGGTTAGTAGCTTGCCGACAGACTTCGTGAAACTAGACGGTTCACTGCTTCAGGTCGAACGCCCAGATTTGAGTCTTGGATTGCTTGAACTGGGAATGAAGTTTGCC
The DNA here is from genome assembly GCA_046046825.1 of Actinomycetota bacterium. Taxonomy (GTDB): domain Bacteria; phylum Actinomycetota; class Actinomycetes; order Actinomycetales; family Microbacteriaceae; genus Rhodoluna. The sequence goes on from JBJOJC010000020.1 coordinate 11,307, forward strand.
GAATTAGTTGGTGCCGAAGTAATCGTGGAAAAAGTCGAAACTCAGGCCGACCTAGACCTTGCTCGCAGGGTAGGCGCAAAGTTTGCACAGGGCTGGCTATTTGGCCAACCGATTGATCTTCGAGCCGCACCTGAGAAATCAAGCAAGGCCACCAAAAAGTAATTGCCCCTCCAAGCTTGGCAATCCTTTGGCATTCTTGAGCTTTGAACCCGAATTGAGTCGTATACTTTCACAATCGTGAACATTTGTTCACGATATGAGTCGATGACATAGCGTTTTCAGAAGGCCACGAGAAATGATCAAGAAGTCCACAATTTTCGCCGCTCTTGCAGGAGCAATCATGTTTTCTGCGTTGGCCTACTTTCTACTCGGATCAAGTGCCAGCTCTTTGGGGCCGCTAGACTCGCCGGGAGTAATCGCCTCGAATTTTAAATCAGGTGCTCTTTCGGAAGCCATCAGCGAAGAAGAATGCACTTTGACAAGTGGCGACAAAACAACTTGTTACCGCATCACTATTGCGGGCGAACCCGCGGACACAAAAATTGGTCCATTTTGCCCACAAACCATAAGTTCGACTGCGGAGGAGTCTGGAATCTGGCTGGATGGAAGCAAAATATATGACGCTGACGGCGGATTCATCCTTGACCTAGCCACCATCTATGGCGACGCAAAGTGGAAGCTCTACGACGACAGTGGAAAAGTGAATGTGACCGACACGAAGGAAGCGTTTCAGGGAGCGGCCAGACCAGACGTAGACGAGGCCTACAAATATCACTGCGTCGAAGGTGCCTATGAGTGGACTCAGACTGGCGAACCAGTTCCGATTTCGATACTCGTTCCTAAGACTCCTGTGCTCGCCACCTCTGCAACGACCAGTCAAGGAACCGATTTAGGGGTCACGCTAAATGGTCTAGTTATTGCGCCTTCGGCACCTGTGGACGCAATCCTGAGTGCTTACACGATTGCGGCATTTGATGACTGTGGTGGTCACTTCAACCCTGGTGAGGGCTATCACTTGCACGCGTATACCGCGTGTGAGGGAACAAAATACGGCAACAACATAGAAGACCCAAATGCAGAAACCTCGATGATTGGCTATGCGCTCGATGGGGTAGCGGTCTTTGCGCCTCTGGCTAGCAACACCACAATCGAACTTGATGAATGTAATGGCCGCACCACTGAGCAAGACGGATATCACTACTACGCTCAGTCTGCCGAGAAAAATCGTGTGATCAAATGTTTTAAGGGTCTTACAGCGGTCACCGAGAACCAGCAGGTAGGCCCTCCTGGTGGTGGAGCTCAAGGCGGACCTCCACCAGTTGGAACATCCACTTCGAGCTTGTCGACAACAAACTATTGGCTCCTTGGGGGAAGTGCGGCGGTCGGTGCCCTGATTTCTGGAGGTCTTGCAGCTGTTCTTGGAAGGCGTAAGTCCAGCAAATTCAATAACGCTAGCGCCTAGGACTTGAGTTGAACCCAAGTGCGCCCATACACCGCAGCAGGAGAAGGGTTCGCCTTGGCTTGCTCAGCTTCGTATTGGCTGCAGTCGCGATATTCGCGAATCCTTCGATTTCCTGGGGGCATGCGTTTCTAACGACTCCAATATCTCTCACCGTTCGCAATCAGGTGGTAACAGGCACTGCCACGGTTGACGCTCTTCAACTGACAGTGTCAGAACAAAACCAGGAAGGCATTGATCTAACCAAGGTCCAAAAGTTGATAAGCATCCGGGTAAACGACGTTGTGCTTCCAATAAAGGTTGCCTGGACAAGTGAAACCTTTGATAAAGCTGATCCGAAGAATCAAACAATCGTTTTTGTCACTGAGGCCTTTGAAGGCGAACTGCATCGAATTGATGTCCGTTGGAACTTCTCTTCTCCGAGCAAACAGGTTCTCTTGCAAACGGATAAGACATCTATGATTGCGTACCTAAATGAAAAAGACTTAGTCTCCTTCAATATTTCGTTTTGGGATTCCGCTGGGTCGTATTTCTACCAAGGCGTCGGGCATATCGTTTTCGGTCTCGATCATTTGCTTTTTCTAATAGTTCTCGGACTTGGTCTCTTTAAAAGGGCCCTAAATCGAAAGTCTGCAGTTAGAGCAATCGGTTTGGTCGGGGCCTTCACGCTGGGTCATGCTCTCAGTTTCACCCTCTCCTACTTTGGGTTAATGTCATTTTCGACGACTTTAGTCGAGCCGGTAATTGCACTTTCCATTTTCGCGGCAGCTGTGGGAGCCCTCACAAAATGGCAGTGGGAAAAATATTGGGGTATCGCTACCTTAATTGGCTTGGTGCATGGTTTGGGTTTTGCGTCCAGCTTGGCTCAAATGGGCCTTGCTACGTCACAACACGCAGTGGCAATAGTCACATTTAACTTGGGCATTGACCTTGCCCAGACCTGCGTAGTGGCTCTAACCGCAATGTCCCTGTGGGTCGCTCGAAACCACTTAGGTCACAGTCACGAACTACTGCGTCGTTTGGTACTTGTCGCTATCGCAGGAGTGGCTTTGTTTTGGACAATCACACGCATGATTACCGGATAAACGAAACCCCACCTGGAAGGTAGGGTTTCGTTTTGGTAGGCCCCGTCGGGATCGAACCGACGACCCACGGATTAAAAGTCCGTTGCTCTAACCAACTGAGCTAGAGGCCCATGCGCAAATGCGCTTGTCTATTCTAACCTTTTGCAGGCGTGGGTTAGCTAGCTACGACGACGGCGAATTCTTGAAACAGCGTTCAAGAACATTCCGGCACCGAGAAGCATCGACGACAGCGAGATCAGAAGTGAGAAGTCGCTTCCGGTTGAAGTCAAGGACTCAACTGGTTCCCACTCGGCGTAAAGCACTGTGCCCACAGGCAAGATCGGGGTTGCTCCTGCGGCGTAGCTAGTGCCACTGCCGTCTGGTTCGGTGTTCCAACCTAGGAATCGGTATCCAACGCGAATCAGATTACCGGTGTTAGCTGCGATGGTCACCTGGGTGTTAGCTGCGATGTCGCCAGGCTTGGTGCCGACTGTGGCTCCGTTGGCTGAGTAAATAAGTGCCGGGGTTAGAGTCCACTCTGCGTAGAGAGTCACGTCGGCTTGCAGGTTGTAGGTTGCTCCAACGGCAAAGTAAGTTCCGCTTCCGTCGGCTGCGGTGTTCCAACCCTTGAATGTGTAGTTGGCTTTCAATAGAAGCCCGGTGTTTCCGACGAGCGTCTTGTTGCCACTTCCGGTGATGACCACCGGGATGTTTCCGTTGGTGATGGTGTTGCCGTCGAAGGTAAGAGTGAATGAAACTAGTGGCACTACCTGCCATTCGGCGTAGAGGGTCACGTCAGCCGTTAGGTTGTAAGTGTCTGAGGTGTCGTAGTGGGTGCCTGTTCCGTTGGCTAGAGTGTTCCAGCCGCTGAAGGTATAGCCGGTCTTAGCTAGGATTCTCTTCAAGATTGAAGGTTTAGCGACGTGTTTGCTCATTGATTTACCCACCGAGCCATATAAAAACTGTTCGCTGGTGCGAACCCTCTACTGTACTAATGGTATAAATGTGCGGCTTTACCTATAGATTTGCCACTTTGCGAAGTCGTTTTTCGCCCCTGGCCTAAACATCGCCAACTCTTGGAGGTGCCTAAAGTTCTCGTTGAGCTCCGTCTGAGGCACTAACCGCGAAAATATCGGGTTCAAGGAATCCATGCTTCATGAATGCAAACTTAATTCCCATCGAAAGCTCGGCGGTTAGCACCTTTGGCACGAGCGCGATAGCTGATCCACCAAACCCACCACCGGTCATCCTAGAACCTATGGCTCCAAAACTTTCAGAAATTTTTACAGCCAAATCTAGTTCTGGTACCGAAATTTCAAAGTCATCACGCATTGAATTATGAGATTCATACATAAGATCTCCGATGCCTTTGGGGCCTTGCGTTTTGAGTCTTCGAACAGTTTCTAAAACGCGCTCATTTTCGCTAACTACATGGCGAACGCGACGGAACGTAACGTCATCGAGAAGTTCTTGCGCTTTTGGTAAGTCAGAGCTGGAAAGGTGCCTCAGGCTGGCTACTTCCATAGTTTTCGCACCGAGCTCGCAAGCCGCTCTTCTAGAGGCGTATCCTCCATCAGAGTGTCTATGGGCTACTTTCGTGTCGATTATTAGAAGTTCTAGGCCTGATGTTGCAAAACCGAGTTCCACTACTTCTGCGACGAGTGACTGGCAGTCTAGAAAAACGCCGTGATCCGTCTTCCCTAACAGCGAGGCAGATTGGTCCATGATGCCCGTCGGCGCACCGACAATCACATTTTCGGCCAGCTGCCCCGCCTTGGCAAGTTGCGGCTTTGTTAGGTTCGCTCCCCAGAGTTCATTCAGCGCGACTCCTACTGCACACTCAATTGCTGCAGAGGAAGAAAGACCGGCCCCAACCGGCACATCAGATTCGATGTAACATTCGAAACCAGTGGGTTCGACATCGGAGAACTGTTGGATCGCCCATGCTATACCGAAAGGGTAAGCAGCCCACTGGTTTGACTCGTTCTTTGTTATTTTGGTGACATCGATTTCGTGAGTCACCGGTGAGAAGCTCGATGCGACTCTTATGAGATTGTCTTCTCTAAGTGAGATAGCGGCAAACGTATGACGGTTTATCGCGAATGGAAACACAAAGCCCTCGTTGTAGTCGGTGTGTTCACCTATTAGGTTTACCCGACCAGGTGCAGACCAGACCCCGGAAGCCTCCGTGCCATAAATCATTTTGAACTGGGATGTAGCCAGTTTTATTAGGCGATCTTGCATTAAATTGCTCGTCGAATCATTTCCGCAATTACTTCAGGTGCGATGTCTGAAATAAATGCGCCCATGGCGGCTTCCGACCCCGCTAGATACTTGAGCTTGTCTGAGGCACGTCTTGGTGAAGTAATTTGAAGTTGAAGACGCACGTGTTCTCCACCCGAAACGAGCGGGGCTTGATGCCAGGCTGCGATGTAGGGTGTGGGCGTTTCATAGAGTCCATCCAAGGCACCGAGTAATTGAGAGTACATAGTTGCAAGTTCTTCTCGCTCTTCGCTAGTCAACTCTCCAAGGTGTTGCACGTGCCGATGCGGGAGGAGATGAATTTCTACTGGCCAACGGGCTGCGAATGGCACGTACGCCGTGAAGTGCGACCCAGCAATCAAAACTCGCTCACTCTTGGCTTCAAAATCCAAGGTCTTTTGGAACAAATCATTGCCAAAAACTTCGATGGAATGGAGAAGTTTCTTGGTCCTAGGGGTGACAAAAGGGTACGCATAGATTTGCCCGTGCGGGTGATGCAGGGTCACGCCAATTTCTTCCCCACGATTTTCGAATGGAAAGACCTGCCGAACTCCAGGCATCGCCTGAAGGACTTCGGTGCGATCAGCCCAGGCATCGATGACTGTTCTAATTCTGGAAACAGGTAGTTTCGAAAGCGATCCTTCGTGGTGGGAACTGAAAACCACTACTTCGCACCGTCCAACTGAAGGCAAAGTAGATCCTAGAGTAAGGCTCTCGATAAGGCCTAAATTCTCATCATCAGATTGCAAAAGATCTGGCCCAAAAGAAGGGCTCTTGTTTTCAAACACTGCAACGTCGAAATCGTCCGGAATCTCGGAAAGGTTTTTATCGGTACTTGGGCATAGCGGGCAAAGATGCACCGGCGGTAGGAATGCGCGCACATTTCTCGCTGAAGCGACGGAAATCCAATCGCCGGTTAAAGAATCTAGACGCATCTCAGCTACCGCGGGCCGGTCAACTGCTTTTCGGAGATCCGGCTTTCTGGTAGCGGGCTGGCGGGTCTCGAAATCGTCGAAATAAATCAGCTCTCTGCCATCAGACAATTGCACGGCTAGCTTGTTTGAAGTCCTGGCTGTCATTTCAAGCTGCTTTCAACGACTTCCACCGAGGCTATGTATTCACGCATAGATACTAGGGCAGCTCTTTCGATTGCACTGTCTGTAATCAGAAGGTCAGCTTCAGCCAACTGAGCAAAAGTGCTGAATCCCAATTTGCCCCACTTGGTGTGGTCGGCTAGCACAACAAATTTCTTGGTTCGTTGTCTTACGCTTCTGTTCGTTTCGGCCTCGTAGAGATTTGGCGAACTGAAGCCTCCCTTGATATCCACTCCGTGCGTGCCGATGAAGGCGATGTCAAGGTTTAGCCGCTGAAGCGCGTCAATTGTAAATTCCCCAACGAACGAATCTGTAGGTGTGCGCATGCCACCGGTAAGAATCACCACCTGATCCTGGTTCCCCTCTCGGTGCAGGTAATCAGAAACCGGTAATGAATTGGTGACCACAGTTATCCGAGGGATATGAGAAATGTATTTCGCCATTGCGAAAACAGTGCTTCCCCCCATCATTGCTATGGAGGCGCCAGGCTTTACCAGATCTGAGGCTTTCGCAGCGATTGCATCCTTGGCTGCTTGCTCACGCATTGAAGTTGCCTTGAACGGCGGTTCACTTATGTTGCTGGCCTCAAGAATTGCCACCGCTCCGCCGTGAACTTTTTCGATCTGACCGGCTTCTGCTAGCAAATCGATGTCGCGTCTCACAGTCATCTCGGAAACATCTAACGCTGCCGCTAAATCCGAGATGCGAGCCGCGCCAGTGCGACTTACCTCCTGAAGGATAAGAGTTTGGCGCTGTGGGGCAAGCATTGGTGATTCCTTTCAAAACTGATACTCATATTAGGTTATGTCGCCTTTAAGTAACTATTGTGCGAATTTGATAACGCAATGGTAACTTTTGTGAAAATAGGTGAGTTTTTGTGAATCTGTGCAAGTAATGTGTGAGTAATTGGCAACAACTATGAAAGCGAAAGGAGTGACCATGGCGAAGAAAGTAGCTGTCAACGGTAAAAAAAAGAGTGATTTTCTAACTGCTCTCCCGTTCATGGCACCCGCCCTCCTAGGTCTGATCGTCTTTGTTTTGTGGCCAGGGCTACGAGGTGTGTACCTTAGCTTCACCGAATACAACATCTTTAGGCCCCCTGTATTTACCGGTCTGGAGAATTACACCAGAATGGTGGCCGACCCCGTCTTCTGGAACGCCCTTTGGGTGACCCTCGAATATGTAGTCATAAACATCGCAGTGCAAACCGTTTTTGCTTTGTTCATTGCGGTGCTAATGCAGCGGTACACGCGATCAGCAGTAATTCGCGGCGTGATTCTGCTTCCGTATCTTTTCTCAAATGTCATCGTCGCGCTGGTGTGGTACTGGCTCGCTGACTACAACTTAGGCTTAATCAACGCCACCTTAGATTTCTTCAACATCGACAAAATAACCTTCTTCTCCGACGTGCTAGCGATGCCAACGATTGCGCTGATTAACGTATGGCGCCACGTGGGCTACACGGCCTTGCTAATTTTCGCCGGACTGCAGGCGATTCCAAAAGATATTTATGACGCATCAGCCGTTGACGGAGCAGGGGAATGGAGAACATTCCGCAGCATCACACTTCCACTGCTTCGCCCAGTGCTCGCATTCGTTCTAGTTATTACAGTCACCGGGTCTTTTCAAATATTCGACACCATTGCGGTGACTACAAACGGAGGACCAATTCACGCGACCAGAACCTTCAGCATCCTGATAGCTGATGCAGCTTGGGGCAACAATGAATTTGGTTACGCGTCAGCCATCTCAGTAGCCCTCATGGTGATGTTGTCGTTGATCGCATTCGCCCAAACCAAGTTACTTTCGGCCAATCAGTCAGATATGGATCGATAACGATGAGCACGATGACTGAAAAACGCAACGCGAAACGACAATTGGCCGCCGAGAGCACTATCAAGCGCAGCTTGGGATCAAAGATTTTCGGATATGGTTCATTGACCGTAGTGGTTCTGGTAACTCTGTTCCCGGTTTATTGGATGTTGCGCACTGCACTCAGCACCAGCAAGACCCTATTTAGTGATCCAACGGGCCTAGCTCCGGTCAACTTCACTCTAGGTGGGTTCGCGAGAGCACTCGGTTTATCTACCAATGCTGAAGCGCTTGCCGAAGGCGGATCCGGAGCTGCAGTTAACTTCAGCCTGTTTTTCGTAAATTCAGTGATTGTTGCAACCACTGTGACAGTGAGCCAAATATTCTTCAGCGCAATGGCTGCCTACGCATTCTCGATTTTGAAATTCAAGGGACGAGACGCAATCTTCTTCCTCTTTATCATCGCACTAACAGTTCCAGGCATCTTCCTAGTTCTTCCAAACTTCCTGCTCATCCGAGAACTTCATTTGGTCAATAGCCTCGTTGGAATCATGCTTCCTGGGCTACTAATGGCCCCATTTGCTATTTTCTTCTTACGTCAATTCTTTATTGGAACCAACCTGAGCATTGTTGAAGCAGCGCTGATTGATGGTGCTAGCCACTTCCGAATCTTCCGACAGATTGTCGTGCCGCTTGCTTGGCCACAAATTATCACACTTGCAATTCTGCAATTCATTGCTGCTTGGAATGACTACCTTTGGCCGTTCTATGTGGGATCTGGAAAACCAGAGTCGACTGTTCTGACGGTTGGCCTTGGGGTATTCAAGTCACAAACGCCTCAGGGAAGCCCAGACTGGTCCGGGCTCATGGCGGCGGCATTGATTGCAGCCGTACCAATGATTCTTCTGATGATCTTCTTCGGTAAGAAGATTGTCGGATCGATACAAGCTTCTGGGGTGAAGTAATGGACGCCTTTACCCCAGTGGGGGTTCGAAAATCGAACTCTTGGTTGGAAACCGAAATCATCAAACAAAGGAAAACAATGAAGGTATTCAAGAGAGCTGTAGCGATTGCTGCAGTATTAGCTCTGCCTCTGAGTCTGAGCGCTTGTGCGCCTGCAGCTCCGGTGGCAGAGGGCACCATTAGTTATGGTCTTTGGGACTCAAACCAGCTACCTGCTTACAAGCAGTGTGCTGCTGATTTCACTAAGGCAAACCCAAAGATCAAGGTAAACATTGAACAGGTCGGTTGGGATGACTACTGGAAGAAAGTAAACGCCGGATTCGTATCGGGCGATGGCTACGACGTATTCACTTCGCACCTAGCTTTCTACCCAGAATTCGTAAACAACG